>DSDH01000587.1 GCA_011055475.1 Phycisphaerales bacterium
GACCGACCAGGCCATCGACCAGCTCGTCTACGAGCTCTACGGCCTGACCGATGAAGAAATCCGGATCGTGGAGGAGGTCAGGTGACCGACGGTTCGGTTGTCCATCACTATTACGTTGATGAGGCGGGGGACTTGACGCTCTTTGACAAGAGGGGCAGGATCCTTGTCGGCACTCCCGGCGTTTCTCAGTTCTTCTTCGTCGGCGTGGCGCACTTACCCGATCCCGAACATGCTGCGGTTGAGCTTGATACGCTCCGCCGTCGCCTTCTGGCCGATCCCTATTTCCAGGGTGTGCCCTCGATGCAACCGGCGACCAAGAAGACGGCCCTCTGCTTCCATGCAAAGAACGACTTGCCGGAAGTCCGAAGAGAAGTCTTTCGACTCTTACCCACCTTGAATGCGAAAGTGCAGGTCGCCATTCGCAGGAAACTCGACCTTGCCAAGATGGCCCAATCCGCATCACGGCGGCTTGGTCAGAAGCTCAGCCCCGACAGGGTTTATGATGACCTGGTCAAGCGCCTGTTCAGAAACCTTCTTCACAAGGCGGACGAGAATCGCGTGGTGTTTTCCATTCGTGGCAACTCCACACGGCAAGTGGCGTTGGAGCGGGCGCTGGACCGGGCACGGGCGAACTTCCGGAAGAAATTTCACATTGCGACCCAAAGCCACCTTCAGATTCGCGCGGCCTATCCCCACGAAGTCGCCGGCCTTCAGGTCGTGGATTATTACCTGTGGGCATTACAGCGAATGTTCGAACGGCATGAAGACCGGTTCTTCAACCTGCTCGGGCCCGGCTTCCGGCTGATCATGGACTTGGATGACCAGCGAAACAAAGGCTACGGGGAGTGGTACAGCGATTCGAATCCCTTGACTCTGGAAAAAATAAAGCCTACAGCAGGCTAGGCACAGGCTGGTCAGGCCAGCCCGGCACCCGGCATGAAGCCGACTTTCACCTGCTCCAGGCTCCAATTACAGTATACACGCCTCGGCGGACAAGTCAAGTGTCGCGAACGGTGTTCGGCCATAATCGCGGCGGGTCCGACATCCGTGGGCTCATCGTTTTGGGCAGCAAGTGCTTTTGGAACCGCATGTTACAGGGCCCTTGGGGGCACAGCGTCTTCGCGGCCTGACCGATGAAGAAATCCGAATCGTCGAACAGCAGGGTGCGAACGTATGAACGTTCGAAGGTGTGAACGTGTGAAGGGGGCCGATGGGAGGTGTGCACGATGGGCAACGTAGCGAGGTGTTTTGAGGACTTGGACGTCTATCAGCGGGCCAGGGAGCTGACCAACACCGTCTATTCGCTCACGCGCGACGGTCCCTTCGCGCGGGATCATGCCCTGACCAACCAGATCCGCCGCGCCTGCCTGTCTATCGTCTCCAACATCGCCGAGGGGTTCGAGCGGGGCACGACCACGGAATTCGTTCAGTTCCTCTATGTCGCCAAGGGGTCCTGCGGCGAGGTCCGCGCACAACTGCATGTCGCCCGCGACCAAGGGTATCTGTCCGACGGACAATACAGGACTGTCCTCGATCTGGCCAGACACACCAGCAGCATGTTGTCCAGCTTCATCGCCCACATCCAGGGCTCTGGCTATCGAGGTGAGAAACTCGAACGCCCCAAACGCCTGGCGCGCACGTGCGAGACGACCCCGTCGCCGGCTGAGCCGGCCCAGTCACAGGTTCATCCGTTCTCACGGTCAGACGTTCATGCCCCGTCCGGCCCCGAGGTTGGCCCGGATGGCCGAAAGAGGCACATCGCCATCCGCGAGCGTTACCCTAACGCCTATGACCCCTGGTCGTTGCAGGACGAGGCCGCCTTGGCTGAGGCGTTTCATCGAGGCCGCTCTGTCATGGAACTGGCCCATGAGTTCGGCCGCGGGCCTAACGCTATCCGCTCGCGCCTCCGTAAGCTGGGCTTGGTAACGTCCGCAGCCCCGCCGCCTTCCATTGAGCCGGGAGGGCCGGCCACCGGGGACGGCCCGTAGGGCGTATGGTCCGCCACGCCCGCCGGGGGTGGCAGCCACAGGGTCCCGGCTGGCCGGGAAAATGGATGGTCCAGGCCTTCCGACGCTCGCACGTTCTTACGTTCCCACATTCTCACGTTCACACGTTCCCACCCTTTGCCCCGGCCACATAATCGTGCCGGTCTGTCGCACGTGCCCTGGCAACACGTTTGGACCGGTCGTTGAAGAGGTGAATTGTGTTGCCCGGAGGGCCCGCGTGTGGTATCCAGATAGCCGACCCCGCCGGTGTGCGGCGGGGGTGAGCCTGTGGCTGTCCGCTGGTAAGGAGGTCTGTCTTGATCGTCGTGAACACGGAGTATATCCCCGGCAAGAGGATCGTGGCCATTAAGGGGCTGGTTCAGGGCAACACGGTCCGGGCCAAGCACATCGGCAAGGACATCGGGGCGTCGTTGAAGAACATCGTCGGCGGCGAGCTGAAGGGCTACACCGAGCTGCTCGTGGAATCCCGACGCGAGGCCTTGAGCCGGATGCTGGCCCAGGCCGAGGAGTTGGGCTGCAACGCCGTGGTGAACGTCCGATTTGCGACGAGCTCGATCACCTCCGGCGCCGCGGAGCTGTATTGCTACGGGACGGCCGTGGTGGTGGAAGAGGCCCCGGCACCCGGCGGCACGGTGTAGGAGGCGGCCATGGAAGGGCTCTTTGTACTGGGCATGAGCGTGAGCCTGGTCGTGGTCGGGCTCATCGCGGGTCGGGCGGTCGAGGCCAAGCACCTGCGGGACCTGGCGATACGGGAGCAGGCCCTGCGGCACGTGGCGACGTGCAACCTGCGTCGGTTGCCGGCCAATCTGGCGGTGCAGGAGGCGTTCCTTGTGACCGGCACCGTGGCGGTCGCCAACGACTATTTCAAGACGTTCGCATCGGGGCTGCGCAACCTGTTCGGCGGCGAGATGCGCAGCTATCGCTCGCTGATGGAGCGGGCGCGGCGGGAGGCGATGTGCCGGATGCTGGCGCAGGCCGATGCGGCCGGGGCGCGGATCGTGTGGAACGTGCGCTACGAGACGGCGTGCCTCCACGGCCAGGAGCGCAACAAACCCGGCGGGGTGGAGGTGATCGTCTACGGGACGGCATTGAAGACGGCGTGAAAGACGAGTATTTCAGTGCGAATAATGAGCCGGCCTTGCACGGCGGCGGGTTCAAAGCGGACCCGGCCGAGCGCCGCGCGGATCGTTCACGCGTGCCACGGGGGAATATCGAGGCGGCCCGTGACTCGGTCCTGAACGAGCCGGCGCTGGGGGCAACCGGGCCCGAAGGGCAGATCGGGGCGTGGATTGCCGAGCGGCGGGCGGCGTGTTCCACCGCGGGCAACGTCGCGGTGACGCTGGCGGCGGCCCTGGCGGCCGGGCCTTTCGCCGTCGTGGGGGCGTTCCTGTCCGGGCAGCGGGGCTGGTCCGGCCTGGCATACATGGTGTTCTTCGCGCCGATCATCGAAGAGTTGCTCAAGCAGTCGGGGATGGTGTTCCTGCTGGAGAGGTACCCGTATCGGCTGTTCGCCCGCTGGCAGTTCGTGGTCTCCGCGGTGGTGGCGGCGCTGTGTTTTGCGGTGATCGAGAACCTGTTGTATACGGGCCTGTACGTGCGGCCGGGGGACGTGCGGTCCTGGGAGATGTTCGTGGTGTTTCGCTGGACGGTGCCCACGGCGATGCACGTGGCCGCGTCGGTGGTGGCCTCGCTGGGGCTGGTGCGGGTCTGGCGCAAGCAGCAGGCCGACGGCCGGCCGGCGGACCTGGCGGCGGCGTTCGGGTACTTTGTCGCGGCCATCGCCGTCCATGGTGTGTACAACCTGCTGGCGATTCCGCTGGGTTACGTCCTGTTCGCCCGGTGAGCGATTCCGAACGCGTTACCCACAGAACCTGCCGAATATAAAGACGGGACATATCAAGAGCGGGGAGATGGGCACAGTGACAACCAATACCGCGACAGCACTCATGGGGCTCGTCATTTGCGGCATTGGGCCCGCGCAATACGAAGCGCCGGCCGCGGAGCCGCCGGGACCCATCGATATCGAGACGGGCTGGGAGATCCCCTCGGAGGGGTATTGCGACCAGCCCTACGTGGTCAAGCTCGCGGACGGCACGTGGTTGTGCGTGATGACCACGGGCACGGGGCACGAAGGCAGCCGCGGCCAGCACATCGTCAGCACCCGCAGCCGCGACAAGGGCCGCACGTGGGGCCCCTTGGTGGACATCGAGCCGGCCGATGGACCCGAGGCCTCGTGGGCGATGCCCTTCCGGACGCCCGGCGGGCGGGTCTACGTTTTCTACACGTACAACGCCCGCAATCTGCGTGAGGTCCTCGCCGACACGGACTACGCCCGGCGGCGGGTGGACACGCTGGGCGAGTATGCGTTCAAGTACTCCGATGACGGCGGGCGGACGTGGTCGAGGCGGCGCTGGTACATCCCCGTCCGCGAAACGGCCATCGACCGCGCCAATCCGTACCAGGGCAAGGTGCGATTCTTCTGGGGCGTGGGCAAGCCCATGGAGCACGATGGGGCGATGATCCTGGGTTTTGCCAAGGTCGGCCGATTTGGCGAGGGGTTCATCGCCGAGTCCGAGTCGTGGTTTCTCAAGAGCGACAACATTCTGACCGAGCCGGACCCCGACAGGGTCCGCTGGGAGACCCTGCCCGAAGGCGACCGGGGCCTGCGCTCGCCCGAAGGGCCGATTGCTGAGGAGGTCAACCTGGTGGCCCTGTCCGATGGGTCGCTGTTTTGCACGTATCGCACCGTGGCCGGTCATCCCTGTCACGCCTATTCGCGCGATGGCGGCCGGACGTGGACACCCCCGGCGTTTATGACGTACTATCCCGGCGGTCCCCTCGTGGACCATCCGAGGGCGGCGAACTTCGTCCGCAAGCTCACCGCCGGACCCTACGCCGGGCGGTACATCTACTGGTTCCACAATCACCCCGGCCGTGGCTACGAGGGCCGCAACCCGGCGCACCTGCTCGGCGGCGTCGAGCACGATAGCCCCCAAGGCAAGGTGATCCATTGGGGCCGGCCCGTCGCCGTTTTGTACGCCAAGGACCCCTCCATTCGCATCAGCTACCCGGACTTCATCTGGGACGATGGCCTGTATATCACGGAGACGCAGAAAACAACGGCGAGGGTCCACGCCGTGCCGGATGCCCTGCTGAAGGCCCTGTGGGTGTCTGTGGCTGGGGATTGAGTGCTATTCTGTGCAACCATCGGACTTCGGAGGCGACTGTACGTGCATAGGGCC
>DSDH01000588.1 GCA_011055475.1 Phycisphaerales bacterium
TCGGTGCCGTCGATCACGATCCGCCGACCGTCGACCCCCGTCACCTTGCCGCCCTTGGCCGCGCGAATCACCATGCTCGAGTTCTGGGCCACCGGATCTTCCATGCCCGTGGCCACCAGAGGCGGCTGGGTCACCAGCAGGGGCACCGACTGCCGCTGCATGTTCGAGCCCATCAAGGCCCGGTTCGCATCGTCGTGCTCCAGGAACGGAATCAGGGCCGCACTGATGCCAACGATCTGCTTGGGCGAAATGTCCGCGTAATCCACCTCGCGACTGTCCACTTGGGTCAGGTCGCCCTGTTTACGGGCCAGCACCAGACCTTTGCGCAGGGCGCGCGTTTTCGGGTCCACCATGCTCGGCGGCGCAAAGACCGCCTCCATCTCCTCGTCGGCCCGCAGGTACACCACGTCGCCGTTGGCCTTGCCCCGCACCACCTTCTGGTACGGGGTGACCAGGAAGCCATATTCGTCCACCTTGGCGAAGATGCCCAGGGAGACGATCAGGCCGATATTCGTGCCTTCCGGCGTTTCGATCGGACAGACGCGCCCGTAATGGCTGATGTGAACGTCGCGGACTTCAAACCCCGCCCGCTTGCGGTTCAGCCCGCCCGGTCCCAGCGCGCTGAGACGCCGCTCGTGCGTCAACTGGCTCAAGGCGTTGGTCTGGTCCACCACCTGGCTCAGCTCGCCGCGACCGAAAAAGTACTCGATGCTGCTCGATACGCTCTTGGAGTTCACCAGGTCGGCGATCCGGGCCACGTCGTCCTGGCCCTTCATGCTCATCCGTTCCTGCACCGTCCGCCGCAGTTTCAACAGCCCTTTGCGGATCTCCCCGGCGGCCAGCTCGTCGATCGTCCGCAGCCGCCGGTTGCCCAGGTGATCGATGTCGTCCACGTGCCCTTCGTTGGCCCGAAGTTTCATGATATACCGGATGGTATGCATGAAATCCTCGGGACGAAGCGACATCTCGTCTTCCGGCACATCCAGGTTGAACTTGCGGTTCAGGCGAAACCGGCCCACCCGTCCCAAGCGGTACCGATTCGTGTCGTAGAACTTCTCCTGAAACAGCGTGCGGGCCTTTTCCATCTGAGCGGGGTTGCCCGGCCGGAGGCGCGCGTAAATCTTCAGAATCGCCTCTTCGTGCGTCGTGCACTCGTCCTCGGCCAGGGTGTTCAGAATCAGCGCATCGACGCCGTCCTGCACCACCTCCACGCTCTTGAGGCTGCTCTTTTGAATGGCGGTCAGCGCATCGCCGATCTGACAGCCGGCCTCGACGAGAATCTCGCCGGTTTCCGTGTCCACCACGGGCCCGACGGCCCACATGCTCTGCGTCAGCTTCCGGGTCGTGACCGTCTTGGTCTCGTAAAACGCCCGCAGAATCGACTCGGTCGTGCCGAACTCCTCGCTCATGGCCCGCAGGAACACCGTCGCCGGGATCTTGCTGGACTGGTCGATGCGAATGACCAGCACGTCCTTCTTCGTGACCGTCATCTCGATCCAACTGCCCCGCTCCGGAATGATCCGGCTGCCGTGCAGAATCCGGTCGCCGTCGCGGCTGTCGATCACGAAATCCACGCCCGGACTGCGGTGGAGCTGGTTGACGATCACGCGTTCGGCGCCGTTGACGATAAACTCGCCGCCGCCGATCATCACCGGGATTTCGCCCAGGTAGATCGCCTGCTCGGGAATGTCGTCGGCCCCCTGCCGTTTCAGGCGGCAGAAGATCTTCAGCGGATAGCCGTAGGTCAACCGCAGTTCCCGGCATTGCGGGATCGTGTAGCGCGGCGGCTCCAGCTCATAGCCCAGGTATTCCAGCTCCATCGTCTTGTCGTAGCTGATGATGGGGAATACCTCGCGCAGCAGTGCCTCCAGACCCTCGTCCTTGCGCTTCGACCGATCCACGTCCTTCTGCAGGAAACGGGCATAGCTCTTCAGTTGCACTTCCTGGAGGTCCGGCACCGGCAGAACGTCGCCGAGCTTCCCGAAATTGCGTGTGGGTCGTGCCTTCATTCCGTCGCTCTCCGTGATTCCGTGCCTGTCTCTTGCTCAGGACCTGCGGCGCGCCGACCGTTCATCGAATCGACTAGGCGATCTCGACGGTCGCGCCGGCCGCTTCCAACTGCGCCTTGGCGGCCTCGGCTTCGTCCTTGGTGACCTTCTCCTTGACGGGCTTGGGCACACCGTCGACCAGGTCCTTGGCCTCTTTGAGCCCCAGCCCCGTCAGGGCGCGGACTTCCTTAATGACCTGGATTTTCTTTTCGCCGAAGCTCTTCAAGATCACGTCGAAGCTGGTCTTCTCCTCAGCCGCCGCCTCGCCGGCCCCGGCCGCCGGACCGGCCATCACCACGGCCCCACTCGCGGCCGGCTCGATACCGTGGACGTCCTTCAGGTAGTCCGCCAGCGACTTGGCCTGCAAAAGGCTCAACCCGACGATCTTGTCGCCCAGTTCCTTGATCTCAGCACTGAATTCTTTCGTTTCTTCCGACATGCTCTGACTCTCCCACATCTTGTGGCCCACGGGTGCCGGGGCTCCGCCGCCCCGTTTGACCCGTTCCCAGGACAGCCGCAGACCACGCTTGGTTTCGGTTCCGCCCCCCAACCGGCCGCTAGGCGGCCTCTTTCTCCAGCGTCTCGATCAGACTCTTGAGGCACCCCGCGAGGCGAGCCCCAGGACCTGTGACCGCCCCGGCCAGCCGCGCTCCCGGCGACATGGCCAACTGCACGACCTGGCCCTGCAACTCGGACCGGGACGGCATCTTGGCCAGCGCCTGGGCCCCCGCCGCATCCAGGGTCTCGCCGTCCACGTACGCGGCCTTGAGCGAGACGGCCGGCACCTTCTTGGCCCAGTCGGCGATCTCCCGGGCCACGTCCACGACGCTGTCACCTCCGTAGGCCACGGCACAGGGGCCCGACAAAAAGAGCGACGCCCCCGCCTCGTGCCCCAGCGTCGCCAGCGCACGGCGCATCGCCGAGTTCTTGACCACCGACAGCGCGATGCCCTTCTCTTTCAGCACGCCCCGCATCTCGTTGTTCTCGTTGCCCGTGATCCCCTTGTAGTCGACCACGACGAAGTCCGAGACCTCGGCGAATCGCCGCTCCAATTCGCCCTGCAACAATCCCTTCAGATACTTGCTCATGATCTGCCTTTCCGGATGGCCTGCGCGGCCCGGCGGCCGCCTAGGCCATGTCCACCAACACCCCGGGACTCATGGTCGCACTGAGGCACACTTTCTTGATGTACGTCCCCTTCGTGGCCGCCGGCTTCATCCGCTTGATATGCTGCACGAAAGCCCGCACGTTCTCGGCCAGTTTATCTTCGCTGAAACTCACCTTGCCGACCACGGCATGAACGTTTCCGCCGGCGTCGTTGCGGAACTCCACCTTACCGGCCGCGAATTCCTTCACGGCCTGCGGCACGTCCGGCGTCACCGTTCCATTCTTGGGCGACGGCATCTTGCCCTGCGGCCCCAGCAGTCGGCCCAGCTTGCCGACCTTGCCCATCACCTTCGGCGAGGCCACCGCCACGTCAAAATCGCTCCAGCCACCCTGGATCTTCTCGATCAACGCGTCGCAGCCGGCCTCCATGGCCCCGGCGGCCTTCGCGGCCTCGACCTGGTCGTCGTCGCAAAACGCCACGACCCGGCGGTTCTTGCCGATCCCATGAGGCAGGCTGATCGCCCCGCGGATCATCTGGTCGGCCTGCTTGGGGTCGATGCCCAGATGCATGACGCACTCCACCGTCTGGTCGAACTTCGTCGACCCGAACGATTTGATCCGCTTGACGGCGTCGGAAAGGTTTAAGACCTCCTTCGTGACCTTCTGGGCGTCCTGTTTGTACCGCTTGCTTCTGTGTCGCATAACTGCCTCCGCGAAATCGCTGTCCGCTTTTTCGCTCCCACTGTTCCCGCCGTGGTCCGCTGTCCACCGCTTGTTCAAAACGCCGCCGCGAGGGCGTCAATCGTCCACCACCTCGATCCCCATGCTGCGGGCCGTTCCCTCGATGATCCGGTCGGCCTGCTCCAGGCTGTACGCGTTCAGGTCTTCGAATTTCGTCTCGGAGATCTTGCGCACCTGGCTTCGGGTCACCGTGCCCACCTTCTCCTTGTTCGGGACGCCGCTGCCCTTGGCCAGCCCCGCTTCCTGCTTGAGCAACACGGCCGCCGGCGGGCTCTTGACGATGAAGTCAAAGCTGCGGTCCCCGTACACCGTGATCTCCACCGGCACGATCGTGCCGTTCAGGTCCTTGGTCCGCTCGTTGAACTGCGAGACGAACTGGCCGATATTCACCCCGTGCTGCCCCAACGCCGGACCGATCGGCGGCGCGGGGGTCGCCTGCCCGCCCGGCGCCTGAAGCTTGATCTTGCCTTTTATCTCTTTGGCCATCGCAATCCCGATCCCGTGCTTTCGCTTACACCTTCTCGATCTGCCAATACTCGATGTCCAGCGGGGTGCTGCGGCCGAAGATCGTCACGATCACCCGCACAATACCCCGCTCCTCGTCGATGCTGTCCACCGTGCCCTCGAAGTTCTCGAACGCACCCTCGCGGATCTTCACCACGTCGCCCTTTTCGAACTCCACCTTGATGTTCGGCGTGTCCTCGGGCTTTTCCACCTCCTTGAGCATCTTCGCCACGTCCGTGTCGCGCATCGGCGTCGGAATCCCCTCCGTACCGATGAAGTCCCCCACCCCCATTGTTTCCTTAATGATGTAAAAGGCCTCATCCGGGATGCGGCCGTCCTCCTTGGGCTCGACCTCCATGAACACGTAGCCGGGATACAGCTTTCGCTTGTGCACCCGCTGCTTGCCGCCGCGAATCCGCTTGATCGCCTCGGTCGGCACCATGATCCGACCGACGCTCTTGACGCCCTCCACCTCCATCTTGTGCGCCAGCGATTCGCGCACCTGCTCCTCCTTGTTGGACGCCACCCGCAATACGTACCACTGCATCGCCATCTCAGCCGATTCCATCACAGGAAAGGTTAATCCACCCCAAAAAGACAGACTCAGTAAATCTTCAAGGTGTCCATGAATAACCACGCGAAAAAGAAGTCGGCCGCAAACAACAGGACCGAAAAAACGAACACCACGATCACCACGATCGTGGTCGAGGCCATGATCTCTTTGCGGGTGGACCAGCGCACCTTCTTGATCTCGCCCTCGGCGGCGATGAAAAAGTCGGCCATGCTTGGCCAATTGCTCAGCCACGCCAGAAACGCCGCCGCCGCCGCCGCGATGCCCGCCGGTACGA
>DSDH01000367.1 GCA_011055475.1 Phycisphaerales bacterium
ACCCCCGTTTACCTGCTTGTCCTGGCCCTGACCGTCTACCGCAACGTGCGATATATCTGGCTCATCGTGCCGATTACGGTCCTTTGGGCCAACGTCCACGGCGGGTATCTGTACGTGTTCGTGATGCTCGTGCCGTTCGTGGGCCTGCACGCCTTGGGCCTCCTGCTGCCCGCCGACCGCGTGGTGCGGATCGGCAGGGCCCGCGACCTGATCGAGATCGTCGCGGCCGGAGCCGTGGCGTTTGTGGCGATGGTCGTGTTCAACCCGTTCCACTTCACGAACCTGACCCATACGTTTGAGATCAGCGTCAGCAAGCACGCCGAATCCTGGCGCACGGTCAACGAGTGGCACCCCGCCTTCGAATGGTCCAATCCGGTGGGCGAGAGCTTCCCGTTCCTGGTGTTCTTCATGCTGGGCATCGTGGCGATCGTCGCATGGCTGGGGGCCCGGGCGTTCCGGCCGCTGCCGTCGGATGCGCCCATCCGGCGGATCAAGGCGCGGGAGGCGCTTTTCAGCGCGGGTTCGCCGGTGTACGCCACGATACTCATTATCGCCGCGTGCCTGGCGGTGTACATGTGGTTTTCGGTGATCGACACCCGTGCGGCCAACATCTGTCTGGCGGCGGTGTTCGTGCTGTTGCTGGTGATGACCGCGTTCTGGAGCGTGCATTTCATCTACTTCGCCGCCCTGCTGGTGCTGATCGTCCTGGCGTTTTCCGATGCGAGGCAGGCCTACAGCGGGCGATACATCTACCCGTTCCTCATGATCCCCACCTACGTGGCGATCCGGGCGATGGCCCCGCTGTTCCCCCGGCGGTCGCCCTACCGCCCGCTCGATCTGGCGATCGTCGCGGCGACGGCGGCGGTCACGCTGGTGGCCATGCTGGCCATGTTCGATCCCTTTGGAGCGGGCGGCTTCGGCAAGGCCCTGACGGGCCTGGCCCATCCGCAACGGCCCTGGCAGCCGGCCTTCGAGTTTCAGGGCGGCAGCACGCGTCACTTCAACTACCCGCACTACTTCACCGTGCTCTACGGCCTGAATCTCCTGGCCGCCGCCGGCTTTTTGCTCTATCCATACGCCAAGCAATGGCTTAGCCAACGCTTCGGCCAGGCTGGCCAGGCAAGCCCCCAAGAAACCGCATACGCATGGCCGCGCGTCGATTTGCCCATGCTCGCCATTGCCGCCCTGACCGTCTACATGGCTCTCAAGTCCCGTCGGTTCATCCCCATCGCCGCGGCGGCCGCGGCCCCGGTTTTGGCGCTGCTTGTCGAACAGGCCCTGAAGATGCTTCTCGCCCGATGGCGATACGCCCGTGATCGACGTTTGTCGATTCCCGTGCTCTCCGCGCCCCTGCGCCGGGCCCTGATCGCCGTCGCCGCGGTCGTCACGCTTGTCGCCGCGGTCACTTGGGGCGGCAAGTACAAGCGTATCTACCTTGACCCCTGGCCCGCCGACGCCCAGCGGGATTCGGTTTTTATGCGGATGACGGCCTCCAACGTCAAGCCCTTCGACGCCTGCACCTTCATTCGTGAGAACCAACTTGCCGGGCGGGTCTTCAACTACTGGACCGAGGGCGGAGCCATCGCGTGGGGCCAGACCCCCGACCCGGAGACCGGAAAGACGCCGTTGCAGGTGTTCATGGATGGCCGCGCCCAGGCCGCCTACAATCACGACAAGTTCGAGCTCTGGCGGCATATCAAGGGCGGCGGCGATCCCGTCCGTCAGTTCGCCAACCAGCCGGGCAAGGTGGTCCAGGGAAGTTACCTTAATCTGACGCTCGACGACTACCGGCAGATCGGCGAATGGATCGACGCCACGCTCAAGGAGCGTGACGTCTGGGTCGTCCTCATGCCCGTCACGGAGGTGCCCTACCCCGGCGTCGGCGTCGAGGAGATCAACCCGGAATCGAAATTCTACTTCGTCAAGGGTCTGCAGATGGTCGGCAACTGGGCCACCGCCTATATGGACGACCATCAGCATCTGCTGGTGGACGTCGAGACACCGCAAGGCAAGGCCCTGATGGACAACGTCTTGCGGGACCAGGCCACGTTCCCCGATGCCTACAGCCGCCACCTGACGCTGGCCAACGCGCTGCTTCGATTCAGCCAGCCGGACGTCGCCCAGCGGGGCTTCGAGCACGCCAAGCAGGCCTTCGCATTGCACGCGACGCAGGCCTCGGCGATGAAGCTGGCCTATGAGGCCACCCGACACCCGACGCTGGTCAAGCCGGCCGCGGCGGTCTTGCAGGAGTATCTCGACGACTTCCTCGAGCATCACGCCCAGTATGCCCGCGAAGCCGGATACGCGCCGCGACTGCTGGCGGCCCTGATCGCCGCCCGGCGGCTCGCGACGCTCCATGCCCGGTCCGATCCCGAACGGGCCCGCCGCTACGGTCAATTCGAGCGGGAGTATCGGACCGTGCCGCGAGAGCTGGCGTTGCAGGCCAAGTGGTGAGACCATGGAGACGCCGACACACAATGACAGCGATTCATCGGGACCGACCGGGCCCTCGATCAGCGTCTTCTTTCCGTGCCACAACGAGCAGGACACCGTTGAGCCGCTGATTCAAAAGACGCATGCCTTCCTGGCCGGACTGGCCGACGATTTCGAGATCATCGTCGTCGACGACGGCAGCACCGATCAGACCGGCCCCATCGCCGACCGCCTGGCCGCTGAGATCCCCCAGGTCCGCGTGATCCATCACCCAACCAACCAGGGATACGGAGCCGCCCTGCAGTCGGGCTTCCGCAACGCCCGAAAGGACCTGGTCTTCTATACGGACGGCGATGCCCAGTTCGACATCACCGAATTGGCCGATATCCTGCCCTTGGCCGAAGAGTACGACGTAGTCACCTGCTATCGGCTGAACCGCCAGGAAGGCCGGATCCGACGCCTCAACGCGTGGGGGTGGAGCCTGGCGGTCCGCCTGCTTCTGGGGCTCAAGCTCCGCGACATCGACTGTGCCTTCAAGCTGTACCACCGCCGGGTCATCGACCGGATCGAGATGAAGAGCACCGGCGCCCTGATCGACGCCGAGATGCTCGCCCGGGCCCAACGACAGGGCTTTTCCCTGGTTCAGCACGGGGTGCGTCACTATCCGCGCCACGGCGGCCACCCATCGGGCGCTCGCCTGTCGGTGATTCTCCGGGCGTTTTGCGAATTGTTCCGCTTGCGTAAGGATATCCTGGGCCGAGGCAACTGATGCGCGTCTACCTTGCTGAAACCATGATCCGGCCCGACTTGCAGGCCCATCTGTTCTCCGAGGCCCTGCTGCACAACGTCCGTGCCCTGAAGGGTCTGTGCCGACCGGGGACGAAGTTCTGCGCGGTCGTCAAGGCCAACGCCTACGGACACGGCCTGGCCGAGGTCGTGAATATCCTCCGACACGCCGAGGTGGACTTCTTCGCCGTGGCCAGCATCTACGAGGCCATTCACATCGCCGCCATCGTTCGCGAGATTCCCATCCTGATCCTTGAGCCCATCTATCCGGCACAGGCGCCCGATCAGGTCGTCGCCGCGGCCCGGAACGGCTTTCACGGCGTGGTGACGACCGTCGAGGCCGTGGATTTCATCGAATCCGTCCTGTCACGCGGAGACGATCTGCTGCGGGTTCACGTCAATGTCGAGTCCGGCATGGGTCGCTGCGGGGCCGACCCGGAGGTTGCCCAGCACCTGATCGAGCGGATCGACAAGAGCACGCATACCCTGCTGGCCGGGGTCTTCACGCACTTTGCCACGGCGGACGAAGAGGACCTGTCGTATGCTCACAACCAGCTCGACCGGTTCCGGCGTTTTCTGACGGCTCACGACCTCGACCGCCGCGAGGGGATCCTGCGACACGCGGCCAACAGTGCCGCCACGATCAAGCTGCCCGATGCCCATTTCGACATGGTCCGCTGCGGGATCAGTCTTTACGGCTACTACTCCCGCCGGATGGCCGACCCGCCGGTCCGTTTGGAACCGGTCATGCGGCTCGAGGCCCCGATCGTCCAGCTCAAGCGTATTCCCGCGGGTCATCCGGTCAGCTACGGATGCAGCTTCGTGCCCCAACGCGACACGCTCACCGCCATGGTGAGCCTCGGCTATGCCGACGGCTACCGGCGATGCTTCTCCAACCGGGCGTGTATGCGTCTCGGCTCGCATTGGGCCCCCGTCGTGGGACGCGTCTGCATGGATCAGGTGCTCCTCGACGTGACCGATGTCCCCGATGTCAAGGTTGGGCAACACGTTACGGTGATCGACAACGATCACGACTCGGCCTGCGGCGTCTACGCCCTGGCCGACCTGGCCGATACGATCTGTTATGAAATCCTCACGTGCGTACACGCGCACGTCAACCGTGTGGTACACTGATCCGGCCATGAACGTGCACGGCCCACAACCCGATACCCCGTCATCAACCGGGGCCCTGGAACCGGCGGCGGATACCTGTCGGCTTTTCATCTATGGCTCGCTGCGCGATCCGTCGATCCTGCGGTCGGTGTGCGGATTCGCCTTCACGCTCAAACCCTCTCACGCCGCGGGGACGACCCTGCGAGCGGAGCTGGCCCTGTTGCCGGGCTACCGTCGCGTCAGCCCGGACAACGTCTACTGGTACGCCGTTGAGGACCCCCAGGGCAAGATCGAGGGCCTGGTCATTCACGATCTGCCCGTCCGGGCCCTCAAGGAGATCGATCGCTACGAAGGCCAGTACTACGACCGACAGACGGTGACGGTCAACACCGCCGACGGCCCCGTCGAGGCGCAGGCGTATCTGGCCCAGGCCAAGGTCATGCGCCGGCGTTTCGGCGACCGCTTCCACGTCAACCTCATTCACGAACTGTGGCTGCGCAAACGCATCGAGGCGTTCTTCAAGGAGCGCACGCGACCCGGTGAGACCTCGCTGGACGCCGACCTCGAACGCCGCGCCCGCCGCACGCTGATGGGCACCACCGAGCGGGACCTCATCGTCAGCACGCTCGGCGCCGGGGCGGTCAGTGATTACTACCTGGCCCATGAACTGGACCGCCCGTATCCCAGCATCCGTCACCTCGTCGACGAGCCGGGGGTGCGGCCCTTCACCCGCAATTATCTGACCCTCGTTCTCAAACACGTGCTCCTCAACGAAATCGAAGGGCACATGTACCAGCAGCACCGCTTCGAGATCGAGCGGCTCGGTCCGTCGCCGCGATTCTTCCGCCGGACGATCGGCGTGCTGGCGGCGCTGCGCATCCTCAA
>DSDH01000671.1 GCA_011055475.1 Phycisphaerales bacterium
CGCCGCGGGTCCTTGCGTTTCCAGTACGTCACCAGTTCTCCCAGCCAGCGCTGCTGATTTCCGCCCGCCGGCTCGTTCCCGTAGGCCAGCATGCAAAAGGAGGGGTGATTGCCGTACATCTTGATGATCCGATCCCCCTCGGCGTAGATGAACGTATCGATGGGTCGGCCGTCCCCGATGCTCGAACCACTGTTCGCCCAGGCGGCGCATTCGACTTGGAAGTACACGCCAAGCTCGTCGGCCGCGGCGAACGCCGCCTCCGGCGGACACCACGAATGAAACCGGATGTGGTTCAATCCGTGCGCCTTGGCGATGCGCAGAATCCGCCGCCATTCGGCCTTGTCCGTCGGCGGATAGCCCGTTTTCGGAAAGATGCAGCACTCCAACGTGCCGCGCAGGATCGTCTTGCGCCCGTTGATTGTGAACTGCGTGCCCTGCGTGGCGAACCGACGCAGTCCGAATGTGGTCTCCACAACGTCCCGGTCCACTCCGACACGCGTTTCGGCGCGAAGCACGTACAGATTGGGCGAAAACTCGTCCCACAGGGCGACCCGATCACCCAGGATACAGTCCGCCTCGATGTCATTCATCTTGGCCGGACACTGGAGAGGCACTTCGCGTCGGACCAGGACCGGTCCATTGGGATGCGGTCGGACCTCAAGGGCGACCATCCCCCGAATCTCCCCGCCGGTGGCATTCCCTACGTGCATCCGAACGACGGCCGCCCGTCGATCCAGATCGGGCCAGACCTGCACATCCTCGATCCACACCCGGGGCCGGGCCCGCAATTCCAGGCGCCCGACGATCCCGTTCCAGTTCCCCTGCGTATGGTCCGAGACGCTGTGCGCGTTGACGCCCACGCCGATCTTGACGCGGTTGTCCACGCAGATGGTGATCCGATGCACCCCCGCTTCCAACGCCCCCAGGTTGTACACATGCGGACAACTGAGCGAATCCCGCGACCCGACCGCTTGGCCGTCCACCCAGACCCGCGTCTGCCAGTGACACCGCTCCAGAAAAAGCTCCACCCGCTGGTCTTTCCAGCCTGGCGGGACCCGTACCAGGCGGGTGTACCAGGCCGCGCCCTTGTAGTACTTCAGCGGCGTCAGCCAGAACGGCACCTTGACCTGGCCCGGCTCGCGATACGGCGCGTACTGCGGCTCGGTGAACCAGGAACGATCCACGATGCTGCCGGTCCAGGGCGTATCGACGGTAATCTCGTCGCCCAGGCCGTTTTCGGTCAGTGACCCCGGCAGATGGACCGTGTGCTCGAACGCGTCGAGCCGATACCACTGCTCGGCCGCCCCCTGATCCTCCGGATCGAGCTGACATCGCCAGACCCCGGCCAAGTCAATCCTCCGGGCCGGTGGATCGCCCCCAACGGCCTGTGCCGCGAGCCCCGCGAAGACGATCACGGCCAGAAACGCCACTTTCAGCGAACCTGATAAGGACCTCGCGCGTGGATTCCGTATGTTCGGTATCATCCGACATCCTCCGATTTACACTGGATTAACGGCCACTATAGCCCGGCGGACACGGGGCTGTCAACGAAACCGCCACACCCGTATCGCGCCCGCGACAGGACCCCGTGAGGAACGGGCGGGTTGAGCATCGCTTTGTCGGTTGAGTCGGAGCGGATAAAATGGTAGTATGGTTCCGGACAGGATGAGCGGGAAAACCCATTGGCGGAGGTTGGCGACAATGATGCATAGGGATATTGTGCGGAATCCAGTCCGGCTGGGGCTGATTGTGCTGGTTTTGGCGGCCGGGGCGGCGGTGTGTCCGGCCGATAGGCCCCGCGTGATTGTTCTGACCGACATCAGCAATGAGCCGGATGATGAGCAGTCGCTCGTCCGGTTTCTCGTCTATGCCAACGAGTTCGAGGTCGAGGGTCTGATCGCCACCACCTCGGTCTGGCTCAAGGACAAGGTGCGGCCGGACAAGATCCTCGAGCGGATCGAGGCCTATGGCAAGGTCCGCGACACCCTGCTCAAGCACGCGCCGGGCTACCCGACGGCCGAGGCCCTGCAGGCCGTGGTCAAGGCCGGGCGGCCGGAGTTCGGCATGGCCGGGGTCGGGGCGGACAAGTCCTCCGACGGCTCGCGGCACATCATCAACGTCGTCGACAAGGACGACCCGCGGCCCGTGTGGATCTGCGTCTGGGGCGGGGCCAATTGCCTGGCCCAGGCCCTGTGGGACGTTAAGAACTCCCGCGGCAGCGACGAAGTGGACAAGTTCGTCGCCAAGCTCCGCGTCTACACGATCAGCGACCAGGACGACTCGGGTCGATGGCTGCGGCTGACGTTCCCCAAGCTGTTCTACATCGTCTCGCCCAGCAGCGTCGATAGCGCCGAGTACCATAAGGCCACGTGGACCGGCATCAGCGGCGATCGGTTCTATCGCAACGGGCCGATGCACAAGTTCGAGCTGGTGGACAACCCCTGGCTGGAGGAGCACATCATCCAGGGGCACGGGGCGCTGGGTGAGCTCTACCCGAAGCTCGAATACATCATGGAAGGGGACACGCCCTCGTTCCTCGGGCTGATCGACAACGGCCTGGCCAGTCACATCAGCCCGGCCTACGGCGGTTGGGGCGGACGATACGCGCTGCACCAGACCTACGCCGAGACCCGCCCGATCTGGACGAACACCCGCGACAGCCGCGACACCGTCACCGCGGAGAGCGGCGTCACGGTCACCAGCGACCAGGCGACGATCTGGCGCTGGCGCGAGGCGTATCAGAACGACTTTGCCGCCCGGATGGACTGGTGCGTGGCCGAGACCGCCGACCAGGCCAACCATAACCCCGTCGCCGTCGTCAACGGCCAGGAGGGCAAGGGGGTCATTGAAATCACGGCCCCCGCCGGGGCACAAGTATCCCTCTCGGCCGAGGGATCGAGCGACCCGGACGGGGATACGATCACCTACCTGTGGTGGCACTACCTCGAGGCGGGTACGAGCCAAAAACCGCTTTCGCTGGAAGGGCCCGATCGGCCCAAGACCTGCTTCACCGTGCCCGAGGAAGAACCGGGCAAGACCTTTCATGTCATCCTGCAACTGCAAGATAACGGCAAGCCCAACCTGTTCGCCTACCGACGCGTGATCGTCACCGTCCAGGCGCCGGACCCTGAACCGCCGAAGCCCGATACTAACCCGTAAGAGCGACATTGCTGTCGGGCTTGCCGACTCGTCACCGCGAGGTCGAACGAGGTCACGACCGGTCGGCGCGTGTGTCCGCGGCGTCGGCGGTGGTGGGGCCGGGCTCGATGAGGTTTTTCGCCTTGGGGAACGTGAACGTGGGCGCCCGGTCGTGGAGGGCCTTGCCGAATTCAAACATCGTCTCCTGGCCCTGCTCGGCGATCTCCACCGGCGGAATGAGCAGATTCGCAATCGCCCCCTTGATCCGTCCCCACAGGCCCTCAGCCTTGCCCGCGGCGACGACCGACGCGACGGACACCGCCATCTTGGGCGTCCCCTCGGATCGCTGAAACTCCAGCGCATTGATCCGCACGACCTGCGGGTCGTAGCGGTTTTCGTAGCGATAGCCGCCATCCTTGCGTTTGACGTTGTATAGACCCGCCCGCACGGGGCTGGTGTGTCCGTCCGCGTTGAAGTGCACACGAACAGTCTCGACCTGGGGCTCGTCGCCCACCATACGTCCGATAATCTCAACCCGGCCAAGGCCCTCGCCCTCAAACGCGATATACTCCAGCAGGTTCTTGAGGTCGCCGGATTCCTTGTCCCTGGACAGCCAGGCGATCAGACTCGCGGGATCGTATCGGTTCTTGTGCCAGCCCCGGCCCCGCATTTCAAAACGGCAATCGACCGTGAACTGGTCGCCCTGCAGGCTTCTGTGATAGTCCGTGATCCGCGAGGTCTGGGTATTCCCTTCGCTGGCCGAACAATCCACGGGCGTTATGGAAATGACGGGGACAAAATAAAGGAAGTCGGCGGCCTTGTTCACCCCCGTCGCGTTGTCCTGGTAGCTCAGGCTTACCGTCGGCCCGGCCGGCTCACACAGGGCCGTCGTCCCCAGCATGCCCATCACGCATCCGATCACCATATGCCGTGTACTCATCATCAATCCCCAAGGCTGCAAAGACTGCATCGTGGTCTTGTGTGTATCGGCCGTCTCGGTGCGGCGGGAACAGCAAAACACCTCCCCAAGCGGACGGCATCGGCCATCCGAAGGCACACAGTCTATGCGGGCCGGGCTCCAAGGGCCAGACTTCTTGCACCGATTCAGGTGCTTGTGCCAAGGTCAGCTTTACCCCCATCACGATAAACGCCATTGTCCCAGACACCTTGTGGGGGCTATAATTGATTGATCGAACAGAGCTTACAGCAAGAGAAACCGACCTGGAGAAATTCATGAACCTAGCCAGGACCCGCCATCCCGACTTTTTCCGGTTTTGTGCCCATCGTCCGCGCGGAAGACGGTTAGGAATCCAAAGGCGGGTTAACCGCTGCGCGTGGGGGCTTTCCGTCATTCTGGTCCTGGCATGTGCGGGGTCTGGGCAGGGCCTGACACTGAGTCCGCAGCCCTTGTTCGACGGCAAGGACCTGGGGCAATGGCAGGCCGCCGACTACCTGGGCAGCGGGGCTGTCCGCATCCAGGATGGAGCGATCCGGCTGGAGCGGGGCGTTGAACAGACGGGCATCCGCTGGACCGGCCCTGCACCTTCGTCGAATTACGAGATCACGCTGGAGGCCCGGCGGATTGAAGGACGCGATTTCTTCTGCGGACTGACCTTTCCCGTCGGCCAGAGCTTCTGCTCCCTGATCGTCGGCGGCTGGGGCGGCAAGACGGTCGGCCTGTCCAACATCGACGGGCTCGATGCGGCCGAGAATGACACGACCGTCCTGCTGGACTTCGAGTTTCGCAAGTGGTACCCGATCCGCCTTCGGGTCACGGACGACTGCATCCGCGTGTGGATAGAAGGCGACCGGGTCATCGATGCGGACATCCGGGAGCGGGCCATCAGTACACGGCCGGAGGTCGAGTTGTGCAAGCCGCTGGGGATCATGACCTGGATGACCACCGGCGAGGTGCGGGACATCGTGCTGTGGCGGATGGGCGGTGAGCCGCTGCGGTTGCGGATGGCCGATCGGATGCCGGCCAACGAGCGACGCGACCTGCGAGAGCGCATCCTGGCCGATGGCGACCTGGAGCATGTGGCCGGCATGGCCC
>DSDH01000181.1 GCA_011055475.1 Phycisphaerales bacterium
CGTCCTCGATCATCAACGTCGCCGTACCGATGCTCCCCGCATCGTAGAAGTACTGGCCCATGGCCGAGTAAAAACTTGTGTGCTGAAACAGGCTGAACAGGTGCCGCTCCACCCGATCCAGCCATTCCCGAACCTGCGGGTAGCCGTTCAACGCGTGCTCGGCCAGCTCCAGGCGGAACCACGGGTGCGCAGGCGAGACGATGTAGCCGAACATGCCATCCGCCCACGTCTGCAGCGAATCCGCACCCACGCTGTTGTACGCCCGCAGGCCACGGCGAGTCTCCCTACTGATCTTCCCGTCCTCATTGAGTCGCGTCCGACGCCAGGCGACCAAGTCGCAAATGTCATCCCAGTCGTGTTCGATGCGACGACGCCGCTCACGCAACGCCTTGAAGCGCCGCTTGATCTCTCTGACCCGCGTTGTATCGTCCATGAATCACCCCAACAGGGTCTTGCCGCCGCCCGGATAGCCAAGCGTCGGACGCTCCGTCAACAACGTCGCCCGGTAGCCGACCAGCCGCCGTAGCCGCTGACGCTCACGCCGTGCCGCCTCGTCCAACTCCGGCAGCGACCCCACCGCCATCGGGGCCGGGGCCGGAATCGGGGGCGGACTCGCTCGCTTTGCACTCGTTTTCATCGTAGGGCTTCCTGCAATCCGTACCGCAAATCGTCGTATTCCCCCTTGTCAGCGTGCCACTGCTCGAAGGCGTCCGGACCGGTATCCTGCATCGCCCCGGACAATCGGTCATGCCGGTACGTCACCGCCAGATACCGGAACGCGTCGGCCGCGTGAGAACTCCAATCGTGCAGCGGCCGGGCGTCGTACCGCTCCAGCTTGTCGTTCCACGCCTTCCGGTAGGCTTCCAGGCACTCCACGCCACGTCGGCACCGCTCGGCGTCGAACCAACAATGCGGCAGCAACATCCGGGCCGCATCGATCCCGTCCGGCACTTGATGATGCACAACTACGTCGAACTCCAAACCGAGGTCCAGCGCGGTCTCGTAACGGCTTACCCCGGTGCCCAATTCCCGGACGCGGATATCCTGCGGGGCGTAATGTCCGTTGTACACGTAGGGCTTGGCCTTGACCTGCTGGACGTACCACGCCAAGCCTTTGCCCGTGCCTTCGAGGTAGTCTATCAGCCGCACATCATGGCCGATCACCTGCGCGAACCAAATCGCCATGGCATCGGCCATGCCAAGGTCCCAAAACGTGTACACCGGCAGACTCTCGTCATGGGCCACCCGCCGGATGCGGCCCTCATCCCGCGCCCTCGCCATCTGCTCGGCGTAGTACGCGCCCCCAACGCTTGCCCGGAACGCCTCTTCCGGCGTACTCGGATACTCGCGGGTCATCAGGTCACCGAGACCGCCCGGCCCGTCCCGCATCTGCACGTACCAGGCCCGCTGACCGGCGCTCAGCGTCACGCCCAAGCGCCGCTCCAGGTCATCGAAGTAGTCGTTGTCCTTGTCGCCAACCCGCACGTGTTCGGCTTCCGCGTCCGTCAAGGCGTAGGTGGGCTCGTGGAACCAAGGGCAAAAATGGAAGCGGAACTCCAACGGGTTCAACTCCCGACCCCCGGCCTTGGCCTCGGCGGTCACCTCTTGCGCCTGCTGGCACAACTCGTAGAAATCGCCCATCCGGCCCTCGGCGGTGCTCTCGATGAAGACGACGGCGCCCTGGTGACACGCGGGTAGCGTGCCCGTGCGTATCTCTTGCGCCTTCTCCGGCCAGCGTGCGCAAATCTTGCCGTGC
The DNA here is from genome assembly GCA_011055475.1 of Phycisphaerales bacterium. Taxonomy (GTDB): domain Bacteria; phylum Planctomycetota; class Phycisphaerae; order Sedimentisphaerales; family Anaerohalosphaeraceae; genus DSDH01. Next base: position 1,757 of record DSDH01000181.1, read on the forward strand.
TCGCTGACGTGCAGTAGCTGGATCGTGTCCGAGCGCATGCTCAGCCCCACGCGGATGTTGCTGCCATTCCCGAGCACCAGTTGACTCGCGTCACACTTGACCGCCGGGACGGCCCGGCGAAGGGCTTCCGGCAAGTGTTCGTAGGGGTACTTGATTTTTGCCGCGAAAATGCGCTGCACGTCCTCGATCCGGTGGGCGATAATGCCCGCCGTTAAGTTCGGGTGGAACAGACACTGGTCCAAGATAAACAGGTCAATGACTGTCGTGTAGCCCCGTTGTCGGGCCTTCAAGATGACGTTCCGATAGTGCAACTCGTCGCGGATCAACCGGCGCTGGTCGTCGTTCATCCGGAACGGCACCTGCCGACCGTCGGCATCGACAATGTAGTACAGGTGGTCCAAGCGCCACGCCGGATCACTCCATTGAGCCAGAATCTCCGCGTTCAGCTTCGTCATGGCTCGGCTCCATCCGCACTTCCACGTCGCCCGTCGGCGTCTGTTGAATCCGCAGCGTCACCGTCCGGCCGATCAGCAACAGCCGGACCATCGTCTGTCTGTCCGCGTCGCTCAGCAGCACGCCGAACGGCGCTTGCATGGCCTCCGCTATGTCCATGTATAGCTTCCAAGAATGCCGCCAGCGTATCCTCGCCGAGGTCCACCTGCTGATCTTTGGGCCAGCGCTTTGGGGCACGGTTGCTCAGCAGGTACTTGATCGCCGCCGGATCGGGCGGGACGTGCTTTTTCACCCGCCGCACCTCTACGATTTTCCCGCCCGGCCCCGGTGCCGACGTCACCTCGTCGTACTCGTAGCCAGCCGCGCGTTTCTCGAGCCCCGCCTCGGCGGCTCGCGTCATCCGCGCGTCACGCACTCGCCGACCGAGTTTCTCGCCGGACTCGTACCAACTCTTAAACTCTGGATACTCTGCGATCCACCGCCAGAATGTCGCCTCGCCGATACGTAGTATCTGACAAATAGTAGGCAGACTATCACCGCGCCGGGCCAGGTCGTGGACGATAGGCCCGTACTCCCACTTATACTCTCGCGGTCTGCCGCCTTTACCCCGTTTTCGCGGTTCTTTCATACACTATATACTACGGTATTTCGCCCGACTTCGCCAACTATGCGCTGAATAATATTCATATCCCGACGTTTCCCACCGCCTAAAAAAATTGCAAAAATTGCAAAAAATTACTTGACCTTTTCGGCGGATCGTCGTATATTATCATAGACGCGGACGACGAGTCCGCCGAAGGGAAGCACAAAGGAAAGGAAAGCATGATGGACGCGAAGCATGCAAGAGACGTAAGGTTGCCCCGCGAAGAACTTCGGGCATGGTGTCGGACACATACCATGCTCGAAGAGGCACTCCAGCGCGCCCGGGCCTTGGCCCGTGAAATGCGCGACTTCGCCCACGCGCAGTACCGCGACTGACGGGGCCTGCGTGCCCCTCACAATGAAAGGAAAGCGCAAGGAAAGGAGAAACCCATGAACACCAAAGAAAAAATCCAGTGCGCGGAACGAGAGTATGCGACGAAAAGGCGACAGCTCTACGAACGATCCCCCCTTCTAGAAGCGGCCCAATTGCGGAACGCGAGGAAGAAGAGAAAAGACATCCCGTACTATAATGGGGTTCCTCTCGTGGACCGACGGGTCTTACGATACGACCGAACAGAAGATTGGGTCGCCTATCTGCCCCGCCGCACTGCGCAGAGTTTGGACATTCACACCGATGATATCTTTGTGACGATGTGGAACGAAAATCCCGTCTATTGGCGCGCGTATCGGCGCATTCAGCGTCGTCCAGACACTGGACACTTCTTCTCCGGTTATGAGTGCCACGAATGGGACGAAGATACCGAGAATGCCTATCGGCTTTGGGCCTGGTGCGACCAACACGTGACATTGTAACATGAGGAGGTTGTCGGGGCGTGCAAGTCCTGGGGTTTGCGCGCCCCTCACAACGAAAGGAAAGGACAATGACTACAAAATTGATAGCCTAGACATGAATGAAAGGAGCAATCATGGCAACTGATCTGCGACAAATCATCCGCGACGGTCTGGCCGCCCGTGATTGGACCGTCCCTCGATTGACCCGTGAATGCATCCGGGCCGGTCACGACGTATGCCACGACACGATCTATCGGTACCTCGCGGGCCGGACCCAGATCGGGGCCGACACGCTCGAGGTGATCCTGGGCGTACTCGGCATCACGATGAACGATCATCGCGAGCAAACCTGATATGGAAAGGAGACCGCAATGTGCCAGTTTCCGAGTTGGTATGAGAACGAGGAAATCGGGGAGGTTCTGTTCCTAACCGATAGCGAGGCCGCCAAGGAACTCCGAGTAAGCCCCCATCTGACGTGGGAGGACATGATCGGCCATGGGGCCATTCAGCGCATCTACCCGGAGGCGATTCCCAGCGCAACCGCCAAGGAAGGCTTTCCGTGCCCGCCTGAGATCGCGAAAGAGATCATGCGAGGCCACATGAATCGCCTGATGCGGGCGGCAGGCTATCTGCGGCTCTACGTCGATGACCAGGGCCAATTACACCGGACCGACGGACCGGCGATCGTACGGCGGGACGGTGGGCGCGAATGGTATCGGAAGGGGCATCGGCATAGGGACGATGGACCCGCCATCGAATGGGCCGATGGCCGCCGGGAATGGTTCCGCCATGGCGTCCTGCATCGTGACGACGGCCCGGCGATGGAGTGGCCCAGCGGCTACCAAGCGTGGTATCGGGATGGGAAACTCCATCGTGACGACGGTCCCGCCATCATCGGCGCGAACGGCGACCGAGAATGGTATCGGAATGGCCGACTCCATCGTGAGGATGGTCCCGCCGTCATCAGGGCCAACGGCCGCCGGGAATGGTATCGCGACGGCATACCGTGCCGCGCGCGTTTTCCCGCGATACCCCCCGCGATACCCCCCGCTATGCGCCCTTGACAACCCTAGACTTCGGGATCGTCATCGCCCGCCCAGTTCCCGCCAAGGGCAAGCCCCAGTATCTGAGCGGCCTGCTCTATGTCCAGATCGGTCCAAATGTAGGCCCGGCCGAACCGCTCGGAAGGCGCGGGAATGCGCCGGTCAAAGATCGCATTCAGCAACGTCGAAGGCCGCGTTCCCAACTTGGCCGCCGCCTCTACCGTGGTGTAGGTGCCCATAAAAATCTCCTTCAAATCGTCTCCACCCTTGGGCAAGCGGACACGTTCCGGACACGGATTTTGCGTGAAAACCGCCTTGGCGGGGCCAAGAACGCGGAAAATTTTTTTGCCTATGTCCCGGAGGTGTCCCCTTTTGTCCGGGGGGGTGTCCGCATCCGGACAATCGGCAGAGGCTACCGTGCGGTGTGTGTCAGCTTCCGATGGTCTGTGGGGTCCAGGTGTTGCGCCAAAAAAAGGGCCCCCGGCGAGATAG
>DSDH01000392.1 GCA_011055475.1 Phycisphaerales bacterium
CGTGTGGACGGCGCTGGAGACCGCGCTGGATCGTGAGAGCGAACCCCGCCCGCGCCGCATCCTGCAGGCCCTGCTGGACAACGCGCGGATCGCCGCCGAGGAACGGATTCCGATCTGTCAGGATACGGGCCTGGCCGTGGTCTTCGTGGAGCTGGGCGCTGAGGTGCGAATTGCGCCGCCGGAGGAGCACCTTGATGCGACGTTGGCCGATGCGATCCACGAGGGCGTGGTCCGCGGCTATGAAGAGGGGCTGCTGCGCAAGAGCGTCGTCGCCGATCCGCTCGGCGCCCGGACCAACACGGGCACCAACGGCCCCGCGGTGATCCACGTGTCCATCGTGCCCGGCGACCGGCTGCGACTGAGCGTCATGACCAAGGGCGGCGGCTGCGAGAACAAGAGCCGCTTTCGGATGTTCAACCCCACCGAGGACCGCCATACCGTGGCCGGGTGGATCGTCCGCGCGGTCGCCGAGGCCGGGGCCGACGCCTGCCCGCCATTCGTGGTCGGGGTGGGTATCGGCGGCGATTTCGAGCAGTGCTGCCTGTTGAGCAAGAAGGCCCTGTTGCGGTCCCTCGGCTCGCGACACGGTGAGCGGCTCTACGCCGAGATGGAGGCCGAGTTGCTTGAGGCGATCAACGCCCTCGACGTCGGTCCGCAGGGCCTGGGTGGCCGAACCACCGCCCTGGCCGTCCAGATCGAAACCGCCCCCTGCCACATCGCCTCGTTGCCCGTCGCCGTCAACATTGAGTGCCATGCCCACCGCCATAAAACCGCCGAGCTGTAAGCGGACGGCAGAAGGCAGCACCCGGGACCACAGGGCGAGGGGTCACTTGGAGACAAGGGGATACTTGGTGGGATCCTGAAGCATCTCCGCCGAAAGATCTACATCGAGTCGCGGCCAGTGCAGATGATGCCCGTGCAAAAGTTCAACGTCGGTAATCTCGGCGATGGTGGCGTCCTTAAACCAGGGGAACCGCGCAAAGGGCAGGAAATACTCCGTCCCATTCAACCAGAGCCAGAACCCGTGCTGCGAGATGTTCGTCACTTCAAGGTCCGAAGTGTTTTGACCACGCTTGGAGGATTTCACCTCTGCGCCTCTCAATCGTCTTCTGAAGATCCCTCAACTCATGCTCGGACAGCCCCCATGATGTGACCAGGGCCACTGCCGGTTCCACCCAGTATTTCGCTTCCCCATCTGGAGACACGACATGAATATGGACGCGATGCTCCTCACGCGAGAAGAAGAAAAACCGGTATTTGCCTTCCCGGAATACTGTCGGACTCATGCCACCTCACCGAGCATCCTCTCACACTATACTCCATAGCAGTCGCTTTGGTCAAGGCCCCAGTGCTTTCGCAGCGGCGTTCGCGAGGGCGACATACTGATCGGGCGTGAGCCTTTCGGGGCGTTGGGAGGGGTCGGCCGCCGCCTGTTCAAAGAACGCCGGCCAATCCGCATCCGCCAGCGGCCCGCGGATGAGCCGCACGCAGCCGCGAAGGGTCTTGCGGCGGTGGGTCATGAACAACTGCACCACCTCCATGAGCAGGCCGGCATTCGCGATGCGCCGGGCCTTGGCGGGATCGGGTCGATAGGCGGCGATGACGCTCTCGACCTGCGGTCGGGGCCAGAAGGCCTCTGGAGGCAGGCGGCGGAGAATCTCGACGTGGCCCGTGGCGCCCATGAGGATGCTCAGCGGGCCGTAGGTGCCGTCGCCGGGATCGGCGGCCATACGCTCGCCGACCTCCTTCTGGATGGTGACGATCATGCCATCGGCCCGGACGGGCCCCACGATAAGATTGGCCATGACCGGCGCCGCGACGCTGTAGGGCAGGTTGGCGACGAGCAGCAGACGCCCGGCATGACCCTCGCGGGCGCGGCGGAGGGTATCGACGACGGCCGGGGCCAGGGCGTGCTTGCCGGCCAGGACATCCGTGTGGAGCAACTCCACGTTGGCGATCTCCCCCAACTGGCGGCGGGCGATGCGGACAAGATCGTCGTCGCACTCCACGGCCAGAACGCGGGCAGCCGTTTGGGCCAGCGCCTCGGTGAGCGAGCCCGTACCGCAGCCGACCTCAAGCACGACGTCGTCGGAGGCGATCTGCGCCGCCTCGACGAGCCATCGCATCAGGTTCAAATCGATAAGGAAGTGTTGGCCGAGTCGATGCTTGGGCGCGACGGCGGCCGAGGCGAGCAGACGCTCAATGTCCCGCTTGGTCTGCATCGCGTTTCTCGCAGGGGACGGGTGCGGCGGCGGCCTTTCGAACCTGGGCCATGTGAACGGCCAGGCGGATGGCCTCCTTCATGCTGGACGCGTCGGCCAGGCCCTTGCCGGCGATGTCGAACGCGGTGCCGTGCGCCGGCGAGGTGCGGATGATAGGCAATCCGATGGTGACGTTGACGGCCTTATTGAAGGCCAGCAGTTTGATCGGGATGAGCCCCTGGTCGTGGTACATCGCGACGATGCCGTCGAACTCCCCGGCCGCGGCCCGGACGAACAGGGTGTCCGCCGGAAAGGGCCCCTGAACGCGGACGCCCTGGGAGCGGGCGAGGTTCATGGCGGGGATGATGATGCGGTTCTCCTCGTCGCCGAACTGTCCGCCCTCGCCGGCGTGGGGGTTGAGCCCGGCGACGGCGATGGTGGGTTCGGCGATGCCGAAGTAGGTCCGCAGGGCCGAGGCGAGCAGGTCGATGGGCTCGTACACACAGCCGATGGTGAACTTGTTGCGGATCTCGAACAGGCCCTCGTGGATGGTCGCCAAAGCCAAACGCAAGGGCCCGGCGACGAACATCATCGCCTTGCGCGGGCTCTTGCAGCGGTCGGCCAGGAGTTCGGTGTGGCCCGGCCACTTGGCCCCAGCCATGCTCCAACTGGTCTTGCTGATCGGGCCGGTCACCAAGGCGTCGAGGAGCCCGTCGCGGGCGGCGTCGATGGCGTCGATGCAGAAACGCAGGGAGGCCTCGCCCGACACCTTGCCGGGGGCGTGAAGCCAGTTCGGGACGGCGAACTCGTCGTAATCGGCCACGGCGACGTTTCGAGGGTACTGCCGGCTGAGCTTCTCGTGCTGGTGGCGAAACCAGAAGGGCTCCAGTTCGACCATGTCGGCGGCGTAGGCCAGCGGCTCGGCCATGCCGAAGATGATGTACCGGGCCAGACGGCGCAGCGATGCATCGGCCAGGGCCTTGACGATGATCTCCGGGCCGATGCCGCCCGGATCGCCCATCGCGATGCCGATGACGAGCCTTTCATCGGTCGAGTTGTGTCCGTTGTTGGCCATCGTGCCGCTCAGAATCCCGCCTCACGCAGCTTTTCGATCGTCAATTCGGGCGTCGAGCCCAGAAGCCGCTGCAACTGCGCCCGGACCGTCCGTACGAGGATGTCCGTCTCGATGTTCACTGGCTCGCCCACCCGAGCCGCAGCCAGGGTGGTATGCTCCAGCGTCGTCGGGATCAACGCGACCGTGAACCCGCGTGCCTCCATCTGCGCGACGGTGAGGCTGATCCCATCGACGGCGACGGAGCCCTTCGGCACGACGTCAGCCAACACGGATGGATCGGCCTCGAACGCCATTTCCCAGAACGCCCCGGTCTTATCAATCCGGGCGACGTGGCCGATGCCATCGACGTGCCCCTGTACGAGGTGCCCGCCAAGTCGTCCATTCGCGGGCAGGGCCCGCTCGAGGTTGACCCGCGCGCCGGGCTGCAATCGGCCCAGCGTGCTGGCGCGCAGGGTCTCACCGCTGACGTCGAACTCGCCGACGGCGCCGGTGATGCGGCCCACGGTCAGGCAGACGCCGCTCACCGCCAGGCTGTCGCCGGGCCGCAGGTCCGTCACCGGCTCGGCCATCTCCAGCACCAGCACTCGGCCGCCAGCCGTCGGCCGCATCGAGCGGACCGTACCCATCGCCTCGATTATTCCCGTAAACATCGCCGATGCCCCAAACGAGACAGGCGGAGACCCCTCACAGACCTCCGCCGGATAACACCTCATACAGCATACACTTACAGCCGACCAAAGTCAAATTGGCAAACCCCGTCCTGCGAAACACGTCTGGAAGCGCCTTGCCGCCGTGTAGACGTCGGGTAGAATTGGAGGGTCCTTCAGGTCGGCGCTTCTTGATGGATGCGGGCCGTGGAGGGACGGTCCATCTTTGGCAGGGGAACCGCATATGGACGAGCAATTCAAGATCGATCCGGGGCATGGCGGGCCGCGGGCCTTCTTCCGAGTGGCCGGGCCGATCCTGGTGGGGCTGGGTGTATTGCTGTTTGCACTGGGGATCATCGGCTTTTTCGCGGCCTTCGGCTCCATGAGCCGCCCCCACTTTATGGGGGCGCCGTTCGTGGGCATCCCCCTGCTGGCGGTGGGCGGCTGGATGTGCCAGTTTGGCTACGCGGGCAGGGTGGCCCGATACATGGCCGAGGAGATGGCGCCGGTGGGAAAAGACACCTTCAACTACATGGCCGAAGGCACGCAGGGCGCCGTACACACGGTGGCGCGGGCGGCCGCCCAGGGACTGGCCGAGGGCGGAGTGAGCCTCGGTGGAAGCCAGCCGGAAACGAAGGTTCGTTGCCACAAGTGCAACGCCCTCGTGGACGTCGATGCCCGATTCTGCGATCAGTGCGGCACGGCCCTGGCCAAAACCAAGCCCTGCCCCCGTTGCGACGAGCAGAACGACCCCGATGCCCGTTTCTGCGACAACTGCGGCTACGCGTACCCATAACAGACCCGGCGGCCGTTTCAGGGCCGCCGATTTGGAGGATCAACGGTGGAGACCGACCGGAAGATCGCATACTTCACGATGGAAATCGGGCTGGATGCGGGTATTCCCACGTATAGTGGGGGGCTGGGCATCCTGGCGGCCGACACGGTCCGGTCGGCGGCGGACCTGGAAGTGCCGATGGTCGCTATGACCCTGCTGCACCGGCAGGGGTACTTCTACCAGCGTCTGGATGCCCAAGGCGCCCAGCAGGAGGAGCCGGTGGCGTGGAACGTGGACGATTTTCTCACGATGGTGCCGGTCAGGGTCTCGATCATGCTGCGAGGCCGCCAAGTGGCGGTGGGGGTCTGGCGGTATGACGTCAAAGGCTACGGGGACTACTCGGTGCCGGTGTTTTTTTTGGACACGGACGTGCCGGAGAACGCCGAGGAGGATCGATCCCTGACGCATTGGCTGTAC
>DSDH01000427.1 GCA_011055475.1 Phycisphaerales bacterium
CCCGTGGCGAACTCAGCCTTCTCGGCAATCTGCTGCATGGACACCCCGTGCAGCCCGTGCTCGCCGAACAGTCCCAGCGCCGCAGCAAGAATCGCCTCGCGATGCTGCCGCCGCTCCCGCTCCTTTCGCGATAACCGAGGTCCGGACATGGCCTGCCTGTCAAAGAGAGATAGATTCATTTTCTGAACAATAGTTCATTGTATGAATTGCTGTTCATAATGCAAGCCTGAACAAGCAGTTTCTTGCAGTACTTGTGTCAGACAGGGCTTGGCCGCTCGATGTGAACGTGATTCACTTCGGTTCATTTCTGGGTCTCCGCACGCAAAGTCCTATAAAATTACAATTCTTGGCCGCCAAAAATCGATTTCAAGGGAATCTCCTGAATGTTCGGTTTTTGTTCGGGTCCTTCGGGCCCAATTGCCGATAACGACACAGGCGGGCGCAGGATTGCCCGCACCAAGGCAAACGTAGTAAGAGGAAGGACCCGTCATGGACGCCAGACGCTTTTCCGACGATGCCGACGTGCCGCTGTGCAAGTTCGGACCCGGCGGAGACTATGTGTACCCGTGGGAGCCGTCCACGGGCACCGGCAAGAAACCCCGCAATCCGCTCGGCCAGGTCTTGGCCCGGATCGCCCGGATTCTCGGCGACAACCTGGATCCGGCGATTCTGGCCGAGTTGACCGCCTCGGTCGACGGCCCCAGCCCCGTTCCTTCGGGCCAGGAGACCGCTTATGAACCCGACCCTGCCCAACATCCCGCTCACACCCCGCCAGATCGAGACGCTGGAGAACATCGCACGGTTTCAGGCCAGGCGCTGCTATTCGGCGACGATCGGCGAGTTGGCCGACGCGCTCGGCGTAAGTCGGGCCACCGCGTTCGAACATGTGGCCGCGCTTCGCGAAAAGGGGCTGGTCGCGCCGTCAAGCGGCAGGGCACGCTCTTTGCGATGTACGGAGCGGGGACAACGGCTGCTTGAGCGGCAGGCCGCGTGCGATGGGGATGGTAGTACCGATGGTGGGTCCGGCATCCCGCTGGCCGGGCGCGTCGCCGCGGGCCGGCCCATCGACGCGATCGAGGAAGTCGAGCAGCTCTCGCTGGAATCCCTGTTCGGGCGGCAGGATGTGTTCGCCCTGCAGGTCGTGGGCGACAGCATGATCGACGCGGGCATCGACGATGGCGACTACGTGGTCTGCCGCAAGACCGCCGCCGCCGAGCCGGGCCAACTCGTCGTGGCCATCGTGGAGGACGACACCGCCACGGTCAAGCGCTTCTATCGAGAGGGGGCCCGCATCCGCCTCGAGCCGGCCAACGCGGCCTATGCCCCGATCCACACGGACCATTGCCGCATCGAGGGGGTCGTGATCGGTCTCCTGCGAAGGCTGTAGCGCACAAAGAAAGCCCGCGGGGACAAAACCTCCCACGGGCCTCGTGAAACGTGTCGCTATGCTTCAATCAGGGGATTTGCGGACGGGCACGGTTTCTATTCGTCCCCGCCGAATCAAGTCACGCCATCAGGCGGCCCGTCGCCGCCGCCGCAGCAACGTCAGCGAGCCCATGCCCAGCAGCACCAGCGTGGCCGGTTCGGGCACGCCCACGGCCGACAAGGCGAAATCCACGTCGGTCGCCCCGTCCGGATTGAGGATGAACTCAATGCTGGTCACATCCGACAGCACCGACGGGTTGGAGAATGCCGAGAACAGGGCCACGAACGTCATGGGCCCGGCGCTGTCCGGAATGACGTCCGAGAAAACCGCCGTTCCACCGGTGCCGTTCACGTTGATGGTGATGCCGGTCACCTGGGCGATGCCGCCGTCGATCCTTTCGAAATCAAGGTACAGATAGTCGCCCATGGCCAGCAGGTCCAGACCGCCCAGGCCCTCGCTGTTGACCAGCGTCGCCGGCGGGCCGTAGATGTCGGCGTCCAGGCCGTCGTACTGAAGCGTCAGGATCGTGCCCGGCGCGTTCGAGTTGAACGACAGCAGCCCATCCCCGATGGTGCCGATAAAAGAGTCCATGTTGGCCGTGCCGTCCACGGTAATCAGCAAATCCCGCTCGCCGCCCAGGATCGTGGCCCCGGTTGTTTCGACGAGCGTCGGGTTCGGATGCAACAGAGGAATGGCCACCGCCTGCGACGTCGGCGGGTCCGTGAAATCGTCAAACACGACCAGCGCGTTGGCGGCTGATGCGGCCAACAAAACGGTAAGAATACCGATAGCGTTCTTCATCACCTCTCCCTTCCGAGAAACACATCACCCCATGTGGATACGTCAAAACCCCCGCTTGATACTCCATGAGTGTACCATGTTCGGGGGTCGAATGTCAAGACATCGCCCCTCGGTTTGCGCGAATCGCTCGGCCTCGTCGGACCACGTGCAGGCCGCACGAAGCGGTCCTCGGCACCGCCGCTCATCAGTTGGTGCGCCGCCCGCCACGTCCGTCGATCAGCTCGACCTGGGTTCTCGTAAAGGCCAGTTGCGTGCTGTCGCGATATTCCCGTTTTTCCAGATCCAGCAGCACTCGCCGCATCTCCCGACGCCCGGAGAGAAATTGCACCTCATAATGGTAAGCGCAAAACGATGGATCCGTGCCGATCAGATGACCAGCGGCGCGAACCCTGGCAAGCGGGTACCGAGGATTCCACAACACTTGCGTTTCGCACGAAAGGAGATTCACGCGTACGAATCGGCTCTTGTCGCTGCCGTAGACCCATCCCTCGCGCCCCAGGCGTGGAACACCGAGGCGCCCCAGTTTGCCGGCCGTCCCCTTACCCGGGTCAAACACATAGGTGATAAACTGCTTTCCGTGGACGCCCGTCAAGACAAGGCGATCACTGAAGCTATCGTGCTGGGCCTGATACCATGCTACTCCCCTCGGCGCTTTCATGCTCGAAGTGACCTTCTGGGTATCCAGATCGAAGAGGTCGATGTGGGGATCCGAGTCGTCACGTAGAATGTAAGCGATGCGCTTAGCCGGATCGACGGCCGCACACGCGTACTTTTCGAGTTCATACACCTTCGTCTCAGGGCTGTCCTCCACCGGGATGATCTCCAGCAGAGCGGCCGGCCAGAAACCTTGTCTGTGTTCGACGGTACCTGCCAATTCAACCCAGGCGCGGTCCTCGACGACGCCCACCACCTTTCCAAACTCCCATTGTCCCAAGAGACCGAGTTCGGAGATGTCCAGCGTCTTGAGCGCTTCATATCTGTCGTTCCATAGGGTCATGGTCTTCCCCCTGACCGACAGCAACCTCCGCAATGGCGGAAAGGCCGCCCTGTAACAGGCGAACTCGCCGGGCCCTCCCGCATAGGCGTTCTGACCGAGCGGGCCGTAGCGCCCCGCAACGCAGGCTTGAATGCCTGGTTCTCCCAGAAACGAGGCCGCGAACGCGTCGGCCCGCGTGAAGTGGCCCACCTGTTTAAAGGAGGCCACAAACCCCGAATCCCACCGCAGATATCGCCATGCAAGGCTGGCCGCGACAACCGCCAGGACCAGGAACAGGATGATGCCCAGTAATCGTCTTCGGCCAAGACGTCTCAAGCCCGGATTTAAATGTCCCATGAGTCCGTCTCTGTGCTCAAGCCCCCAACTTCCGTATCCGGATACCCGGCGCCTCCAGGTAATCGGGTCTCCTTCGCGTCCTCTTGGGCAAATACCCGATCAAAACCACCTGCATCTCAAAAACCTCCCCGATACCTCGGACCAGGTGTGCCATTACGACCGGCTGTTTCAGCCCCCGGGCCGGGCGCGGCGGGCGGCGGCCTGGTCGAGGGAGCCGACCCAGTCCAGCAGGGCCCGGCGGTAGGTCTCGGCCGAGAAGAGGAACCCATCGTTGTGGCGGCCGTCGATCTCGACGAACTGCTTGGGCTCGTCGGCGGCCTCGAAGAGCCGCCGGCCGAACTCGAACGGCACCAGCTCATCGTTGCGGCTGTGCACGACGAGCACGGGGCAGGCCGCCCGCCGCACCGCGTCGATCGTGCGATACTTGAACGACGCGAACCAGTGCACGGGCAGGTAGGGGTAGAACTCCTTGCCCAGATCCTCATACGACGTGAACGTGCTCTCTACGATCAGGCCCGCGGGCTCAACCTGGGCGGCCAGGTTCGCCGCGATCGCCCCGCCCAGCGACCGGCCGTGGATGATGATCCGTTCGGGCTGCACGTGCTTGTCCCGCACCAGCCAGTCCCAGGCCGCCCGCGCATCGCGATACGTGCCCTCTTCGCTGGGTTGACCCTGGCTCTGGCCATAGCCGCGATAGTCGAAGACGAGGATGTTGAAGCCCAGCTCGTTCCACAGGTGGATCGTGTCCAGGCGGTGGGAGATGTTGCCGCTGTTGCCGTGACAGAACAGGATCGTATAGCGGGCGCCGGCGGCGGGCACGTACCATGCGGCCAGCTTCAGCCCGTCCTGTGTAGGGAGCGCGACCCTTTCAAACGCCAAGTCCAGGTCGCCGGGGTCATACTCCACCTCGCGGACGGGCCGATACAAAAACGATGGCTGCATGAAATACAGCGTCAGGCCCAGAATGGCGTACACCCCCACGATCAGCAGGGCGATCGATACCAGGATCGACATGATTCTCCGCTTTCTCATCTGTCGGTCGAACCGTGGCGGTCCCGTCGCAGGAGCGCCGGCCGCCCGGATGCGGTCGAGCGGTTGGGGCATTTTAGATTGCCGACTGGACACGGGCAAGATAGAATGCGGGTTTCATATACGGCGCACCGCGCACCCCAAAGGACAAACCCACGAGTATCGGGTATGATACAACGGCGAAAGACAACGACGGCGCAGGTCGGGCCGCTGCGGATCGGCGGGCAACATCCGATCGTGGTGCAGTCGATGACGAAGGTGGCGACGACGGACGTTGGCCGCTGTGTGCGGCAGGTCCGCCGCCTCATCGAGGCCGGGTGCGATCTGGTCCGCATCGCCGTGCCGACGGCGGCGGCGACGCGGGCGTTTAAAGAGATCGTGGATCGCGTGTCGGTGCCGCTGGTGGCCGATGTGCACTTCTCCGCCGACCGGGCGATCGAGGCGATCGAGGCCGGCGCCGCCAAGATCCGGCTCAACCCGGGCAACCTCCGCGGCCGCGGCGACGTCGAGCGGGTGATCGATTGCGCCAAGGCCCACGGCATCGCGGTCCGCATCGGCGTCAA
>DSDH01000652.1 GCA_011055475.1 Phycisphaerales bacterium
CACGCTCACGCCACAGATGCTGGAAGATGCCCGTCGGAAGAATTCCGACCCCCGCAGGATCGTGCAGGAATTCCTCAAGGCCGGGTACACCGACCTGGGTTCGCGCACGGTGAACGGCGTTGAGCAGCGGGGTTTTGAGTGCCGGCAGGTCGGTCTATCGGCAGGAATGGGCGACAACGCGGTCGGAGAAATCTGGGTGGACACGAGGACGGGCCTCGTGGTCGAGATGACGATTCGCGGCCGCCTCGCAGACGGGCAGATTGAGGTCGTCTGCAACGACTTTGAATGGAATGTGCCCTGCAAGGCCGAGGACTTCGCGGTGGAGATACCGGCCGACTATCAGCAGATGGGCGATTTCAACGTTGCCGAAGCCGATAGCGGCGAACAACTGGTCGAAGGCCTGCGATTCTGGGCGGTTCTATCGGGCGGCAAATACCCCAAGAGCCTGGCGACAACGAGCCTGGCACAGGAAATGCGCGAGATTGCACACCCCGAAGCGGGGGCCGCTGCGTTGCCCGAAGGAGATGCTACGCAGTATATGTTGGAGCTCCAGGCGAAGCTGCTCAAGCTTCGCATGGGTGCGGCCCACTTCACCATGCTCGAAGCCACCGGCAAGGATGCCGCGTACTACGGCCAGACCGTCAAACCGGACCAGGCGGACAAGGTCTTGGCGCGATGGAAGGACGATGCCGGGACCTATACGGTCATCTTCGGCGATTTGCGAATTGAAACGAAAGTCAGCCCCCAGCGGCTGGCGTTGTCGGAACGGGTCCGCCAGGGCCGACTTCACGCGTTTGTGGAGATTGACGCGGGAGTGATTCATCCAACGCGGGGGACCTCGGACACCGACGTGCGGTACTACGCCAAGAACCCGATCATGGATGATATCCGGCGTTGGATCGGCGGGCCGATCAATGAGGCGCTGCGCCACCAACGGCTGGCGGACGCGGGAATCGCCGCCTCCGCCGTACCGGATTTGTTCGTCTGGGTGAACGTGCGTCCCGAGGGCCTGGTGACGGCGCATGTCCGGACGGGGGAGATCCAGGAATCCACGGGGGCGAACGAGGTCCGGGCGATTGCAGTGCCCGTCGCGGCCGTGATGCTGATGTTCCTGCTGATCATGATGGGCGCTTCGCCCTTGATCACGTCCGTGATGGAGGAGAAAACCCAGCGCATCGCCGAGGTCCTGCTGGGATCGGTCCGGCCCTTCCAGTTCATGGCCGGGAAGCTCCTGGGCGGTGTGGCCGTCGCCCTGACGGGCTCAGCGGTGTATCTCGGTGCCGGCATCGCCGTGGCCGTGCGGCTGGCATGGACCGCCTATGTCCCCTATGATCTGCTGCCCTGGTTCTTCACGTACCTGGTGGTCGCCATCGTGATGATCGGGGCGGTGTATGCGGCGCTGGGTTCGGCCTGCAGTGAAGCCCGAGATGCTCAGTCATTGTCCTTTCCGGTGCTGCTGCCGGTGTTGATCCCCATGTTTATGCTGGGACCGATTCTCAAGTCACCCGACGGCCCCTTGGCCACGGCGCTGTCGTTCTTCCCGCCTTGCATGCCCACCATGATGCTCATGCGACAGAGCATGCCCGGCGGGGTTCCAGTGTGGCAACCCTGGGCCGCCTTGGGGGTCAGTCTGGCGTTTACCGTCCTGATGGTCTGGGCCGGGGGCCGCATCTTCCGGGTGGCGATCCTCATGCAGGGCACGCCCCCCCGATGGTCTAACCTGATCCGCTGGGCGATTCGCGGATAGCCGACACACCGGGCTAAAAATAGAGTTGGAGCCGGTCAAACATCCGGGCCAGGCGTTCAAGCGGCAGACCCACGACGTTGCTGAACGAGCCCTCCAGACGCTCGATGAAGGCATCGTCTTCCTGGATCGCGTAGGCCCCGGCCTTGTCCTGCCAGCGCTGGCTGGCAATGTGACGAGCAAGGTCCTCATCGCTCATTGGCCGCGGATGGACGACGGTCACGTCGGCCTCGACGATCTCGATGTCCCGGTCGATCCAGACCAAAGCCAGGCCGGTGATGACCTCGTGCGGCCGGCCAAACAGCAGCCGTGTGATCCGTTCGGCGTGCTCGGCATCGCGGGCCTTGCCGATGATCCAGCCATCGCAGTGCACCAACGTGTCGGCGCCGAGCACGAGGCGGTCAGGCCGCCGCCGGGCGACGTCGTGAGCCTTGGCCAGGGCCAGGCAACCGGCGCAGTCGGCCGGGGACAGGCCTTCGGTGGGCACCTGGGACTCGTCCACCGTAGAGGGCTCGACGTCAAACCTGTACCCGGCCCCCTCGAGCAATCGACGGCGCCGCGGCGAGGCCGAGGCCAGAATGAAGATCGGCCGCGGCCGCCCTGACGGTGCGGGGGCGTCGCCGGTCACGGGGCGGACTCCTCGATCCGCACCGTGTGAGCCAGCTCGATGCAGTAGGCACGGTATCGCGCATCGAGCTGTTCGGGCGATTGGCCCATGTACAGTCGAAACAGCGCCAGGGAAACCGCCCGGTTGAAATCGGCGGTCAGCGGGATATTCCGATCCGCGGCGATGCGCCGGATGTCCTCGGGCAGCGGCCAGGCGCCCGTCCGGGCATCGTGAAGCAGGCGTTCGAAACGCCCCAGGTAGATGCCGCGATCCGCCTCGCGCAGAAACCGCACCAGGGCGTACACCTGCGCATAGAAGCCGGCCATTCGATCATCGTCCCCCAGCACGTGTCCGGGATTCATCGCCAACAGATCGGACAGCGACAGCAGCCGGTCCCGTGCGACGGCCCGCCGCAGCGCGACCAGTCGATTGAGGTTCCGTCCCGCGACGAAATGAATCCGCCCCGCGGACTGTTGCGAGACCTCGAACTGCGTGGCCAAGCCCTCGTCAAGCCAACTGGGCAGACGCAGGGCGAAATGGCGATGCACGAACTGGTGCCACCCCTCATGGCCCAGGGCCGAACGGGTGCGGTGGATGCCGATGTGGTACACGACGCAGGCGCCGTTATGATAGTATGCCCCCTTCTGAATGGCCAGGTACGCCGGCGCCGCATCGCCCGCGAACCCACGGGTGAACGCCTCCCATTGCGACCGCGTCGCAAAAAGATAAACCGTGGAAAGATACCTCCTTGAAACCGGTTCGGGCAATTGCCGCTGGTAGGCCTGCTGGGCGAATTCGAGGAACGCCGGCAGTGACGAAAGCACCAGCGGATCGAGCAGCGTCGTATGCACCCGGTAGTGCCTCGTCTCAAAGACCAGACCTCGGCCCTCTTCAAAGGTCCAGTCCTCCACGCGTCGCACACCGGGGGTCGCCCGCAGGCGAGCGACCAGTGCGGCGAGGGATTCGGCCGGCACATCATCCGCGGGCGTGCCGGCGGCGGGCGCCGTACCGAAAACCAAAAGGACCGCCACGACGATGGATGCCGCATTCATGGGTGTCGCCCCCGTCCTCATTCGATATCGGTCCAGTCGGCGTTGAAGGCCTCGACCGTAAACAGGTAGACCTCGGTCGCCGGGTCCTTCCACGCATCGGGCGGCAGCATGGCCTTGTGAGCGCAACAGTACGACAGGAACTCCTCCTTGCTCCAGCCGGTCTCCGCGGCGACCTGCGGCAGGAAGCAGCCCGATCGGCCGCTGCGGACGATATAGACGCCGTCCACGCCGAGCCGCAGGCTCAAGGGGTCCTGCGTGCGTTGCAGCGGCGAAAGAACCGATATTTCGATATTCAGCGTCGCCAACTCGCCCGGACGGATGGGGTCGTGAAAAAACCGTGAATCCTGGGTGCTGCTGGCCTGGGCCATCCGGGCGACCAGATCGATGAGCGGCTGGTCACCGGTGAACTGCCCGATACACCCCCGCAAGCGGCCGGCGCTCTTGAGCGTGACGAAGCAGCCGCACCGCTCATTGAGGACCGGATCATCGCTGTGGGGTCGGGGCACGGGCCGCCGGTGGATGGCGGCCTCGACGGCCTGCTTGGCCGTGCGCAACAGCGTCTTTCTCTGCTCGGCATTCATCGGACGGTCCTTCCTAATCATGCAACAGTTTCAAAACCGCGAACCCCCCGATCAACAGAATGGCAAAAGCGAGGCTCAACCAATTGAAATACTTCTCGATAAACGGCCGCATCCGCTCGCCCTTCCAGCCAAACAGGCCCGCCACCAGGAAGAAACGCGCCGAACGACTGATGGCCGAGGCGATCACGAAGCCGAAGAAGTTGATCCGCGCCACGCCGGCGGAGATCGTGCAGACCTTGTAGGGCAGCGGCGTGAACCCGCACGTGAACACGATCCAGAAATCCCAACGGGCGTACCACGCCTCGAACGTACGGAAGTTCTGCTCCGTCAGGCCGAGGGCCCCGAGGTGGGTAAAGACCCACGTGTCGATGGACTGCCAGACGCTCAGCCCGATGGCGTACCCCAGGATGCCCCCGAAGACCGACGCGATCGAGCAGGCCAACGCAAACTGGAACCATTTCTTCGGCGCCCCCAGCGTCAGCGGCGCCAGCAGCACATCCGGCGGCACCGGAAAAAAGCTGGACTCCGCGAAGCTCAGCAAGAATAAGGCACGCCCCCCGTGCGGTGTATCCGCAAAGTGGATCACCCATTCGTACAACCGGCGGTGCAGATGCCACCAGGGACGCTTCACTACGTGCGGATCCATGCAGGCCCTTGCAGTTTCGTTTTGCAGGGATGATACTGGCCGCCGCGGGAGATTGTCAAGAACGGGAGCCATCGGGCACGGGAAAGGGCGGCGATGAACAAGCCGCAGATCGAAACGGTGAACGGGGGGTTGCGTGTTCGAGCCCCGGCGAAGATCAACATCGGTCTGCTGATCGTCGGCCGCCGCACGGATGGGTACCACGCCATCGAGACCGTAATGGCCAAGGTGACACTGTACGACGTGCTGGACATGCACCCGGGGGCCGCCGATGGCTTGGAACTGGCCTGCGACGGCCGTTATCCCGTCGAACCCGGTCCAGATAACCTGGTCGCACGAGCGCATCATCTGCTGTGCGGGATGACGGGCCGACGGCTTGATGTCCGAATCCGGCTGGAAAAGAACATCCCCGTCGGCGCCGGTTTGGGTGGCGGCAGCAGCGACGCCGCCGCGACCCTGATCGGGCTCAATCGGCTCTGCGACTTGGGAATCGACGACGCGGACCTGACCGCCGCAGCGGC
>DSDH01000703.1 GCA_011055475.1 Phycisphaerales bacterium
CAATTCGGGCACCGTGCCGTTGTGTGTACACTGCCGACCATGAGACCAATATCGGCAATATGGCGGCTTAACCGTGAGGATTATGGGACGCTAAACAGAAACTCCGCGAATTGAAGGGCAGCCCGAAGACAAGCCATTTGCCGGTTTTCATGCTGACGGCCAAGAGCATGGTGGGCGACGTCGAAGAGGCCTTCAAGGCCGGGGCGGATGACTACATCACCAAACCGTTTGATCCGCTCAAGTTGGGTGAGATGCTACGACATAAGCTGGCCAAGTTACAGAAGGCCTAAACCCGGTCACGTCGGCCGGGGTCCATTGGAATGGGGGCGCAGTCATGGCCAAGCCGCTGACCATCCTGGTGGTGGACGACGAGCCGCGGATTCGACTGGTGCTGGAGTACAACCTGCGGCGGGACGGGTTTGCGGTCCACACGGCCGAGGATGGTTTCGAAGGCCTCAAGAAGGCCCGTCGGATCAGGCCGGACCTGATCCTGTTGGACTGGATGATGCCCGACATGGACGGTATTGAGGTGCTGCGCAAGCTGCGCGAGCGCAAGGAGACCGAGCGTATTCCGGTCTTCATGTGTACGGCCAAGGGCACGGTCGGAGACGTGGATCGTGGCTATGGGGAGGGGGCCACGTATTACATCACCAAACCGTTTGACATCTGGTCGCTGGGCAGGACCTTGCGTGAACGGCTCGCCGAAGCGGGCAGGACATAGCCTAACCCGTCACACGTCCCGATGTGTGGATCGCGCGTCGGGGGCGTGCTTGAGTGAAAGGAAGGACAATGACATGGGATTATCCGCTCGATTGGTACGATGTTCTGGAGCGTTGCGCACAGGATGAGGACCTCGTGGATGCGCTGGTGGAGACGTTCCTGACGGACAGCCCAGGGCACGTGGAGGCGCTGCGGCAGGCCGCCACCGCCGGCGATGCGCCGCAAGTCAGGTCCGTGGCCCACATGCTGAAGGGCTCGGCGGGGGCCATCGGCGCCAAGCCTCTGGCCGCGGCGATGCTGGCCATGGAGAAAGCCGCCGCCGAGGGCAACATGACCGCGGCGGCAAGCGCCTTGGAGGCGGTGCAGGACGAGTTTGAACGTCTGCAGGCCTTTCTGGCCGAACCGGACTGGAAGGACCGCATCAAGGCGGCGGGCGCGTGTCCATCCTGACGTGCCCGTTGAGCGGCGGCTGCGACAATCAACACCGGTCCGGCCGCTTCGCTCCGACAGACAGGGGGTTACATGAAAACAGCTTTGGGCGTATCGCCTTCGATTCCGGCAATGGGTGTAGTGCCCGGGGTCACGGAATGTCGAAGACGTCCGGCCACGCGGTCGCGCCGGAGTCTGGGGGCGCTGCGCGGCACCATGCCGGATGACGTTCACGCTTCGGTCGATCTGGTGGTGGGGGAGAACTGATGGCGCGGCGGGTCGTCGTCCGATCGTTGTGGGATCGTCTGGAAGGCCGACAAAGGCAATCGTTGCTGGCCGTCGGCATCATCGGCACAGCGCTCGCCTTGTGGGGGGCGGCCGTGGTGCGGTATCAGGAGGGGCGTACCCTGAATCACCGGTTCCAAAGGGCGGCCGACGAGATCACCGTCGTCATTCAGCATACGTTGCACGACAAGCTGCTCATCGCCGAGTCGGTTCGTTACTTCCTTGATGCGTCGGATTGTCTCTCGTCGGGTGAATTCGGCCTATTTGTTGAGCCGTTTTTGCGGCACGACAGGGTATACCGGATTTTGGCCTATGCGCCGCGGATTACGGGTGAGGAACGAGACGCCTTCGAGGTGCGGGGCCGACGGACGGGGCTGGAGCAGTTTCAAATCACAGATTCGAAGGGTGGTGTCTGCGGACAATTCGTGCGTGCACCCCGGCGCGACGCGTACCTGCCCTTGTTCTATATCGCGCCCTCCCTGGGCAATGAGTCATGGTTCGGGCATGACATCGGGGTTTGCCCGGTGCTCGGGTCGAGCCTGGCCTCCGCGGTGGCGACGGGCCGGACGACGCTCCACGTCCAGGCCCTCGCCCAAGCCGAACCGAAGGATGGGTCGTTGCTGCTGGCGGTTTTTGTCCCCGTCTACGAGCGGGACCGCTTGGGGGAGGTCGGCGGCAGTGGTCCGGAGAAGCTTCGTGGCCTTGTGTACGGCCAATTGGACGTGTCTGAACTGATCCAGACGTCGCTGGTGTCGCATGATCTCGACGGCATGCTCGTCGAGCTGGGTGTGTCCTCGGAGACCGGCACGACGTGGCTTGGTCGGCCAGTGGCCGTGTCGGCCGGCGGAGGGCTTGATGTGGAAGCGGCTTCGGCCGGGGGGATCGTGGCCGACGCTGTGTTTTCGATGGGGGACCGTGAGTTTCGGGTGCGGTCCCACGCAACCGACGCGTACTTAGGTGCTCACCGAGGGTGGGCCTGGCTGGAGGTTCTGGGGGCGGGGGGTCTTCTGACGATTCTCTTGTTGGGGTATCTCTGGATTCATTTTATGCGGGCGGCGGTCGTAAAGCGACAGGTGGATGCGCAGACCGCCACGTTGAAAGAGATCAACACGGAGTTGGTTGAAAGCCAGGCACGATTGGACACGGTTGTCAAGGCTGCGCAGGATGCGATTATGATGCTCGATGCGTCGGGGAATATCTCGATGTGGAATGCGTCGGCTGAGCGGATTTTCGGCTATTCAGAGCAGGAGGCACTGGGGCAGAATCTGCATATGCTCCTGGCACCGAAGCGCTTTCATGAGGCGTTTCGCAAGGCTTTCACCAAGTTCTGCCGATCGGGCCAAGGCGATGCCGTAGGCAAGATTGTGGAACTGAGCGCGTTGCGCAAGGGCGGGCACGAGTTTCCCATCGAATTGTCGCTGTCGTCGGTTCAGATCCGGGGCGAGTGGCATGCGGTCGGCATCCTGCGCGATATCAGCGAGCGAAAACGGGCCGAGGAGGAGCTGAAAAACGCGCTGTGCGAGGCCGAGAAGCTGAATGACATTCTGGCGGAACAGACGGCCAACGCGAACCATCTGGCGGCACTTGCGGAGATGGCGAATGCCGCGAAGAGTCGTTTCCTGGCGAACATGAGCCACGAGATTCGCACGCCGATGAACGGCGTGATGGGCATGATCGACCTGGCGCTGGATCAGGAATTGCCGGCCGAGGTCCGTGAATACCTGGTCACGGCCGAGGCGTCGGCCAAGGCTCTGCTGGCTATCATCAACGACGTGTTGGACATCTCAAAGATCGAGGCTGGCAAGGTCACCATCGAGCGGATTGAGTGCCCGCTGCCGCCGTTGTTGCGCGATATGGAAGCGCTCATGGCGCCGGAGGCCGACCGCAAGAACCTGCAGTTCAAAATCATGCTGGATACGCCGATCCCCGATCGGATCTGTTCGGATCCGACGCGGATTCGACAATGCCTCACCAATCTGCTGAGCAACGCCATCAAGTTCACCGCGGCGGGGTGGGTACACGTCCACGTCGGTGTCGAGGATGAGGGGCACGTTCAATTCTCCGTCGAGGATACCGGCGAGGGCATTCCACCGGACCGCATCGAGACCATCTTTCAGCCCTTCACGCAGGCCGACGAGAGCACCACGCGCCGGTTCGGCGGCACGGGCCTGGGCCTGACGATCACTCGGAAGCTGGTCGAGCTGCTGGGGGGTGAGATCCGGGTCACTAGCGAGCCGGGCAAAGGATCCACCTTCACGTTTACCGTGGCGGCGGGCGTTCCGCTCAGCGGGCCCGAAGCCCATCTGCTCGAGCACTTGGCCGACGGGCCGGCCGCGCCGGCGGCCTGTGCCGCGGCTGCCGAAACGCCGCGCCTGAGCGGTCGGGTCCTCGTGGCGGAGGACGTGGCCGTCAATCAGAAGATCGCGGAGACCCTGCTGCGCAAGATTGGTCTGGACGTGGACGTGGCCGCCAACGGTCGTGAAGCGGTCGAGATGGCGACGGCCAACATGTATGACCTGATCCTGATGGACATTCAAATGCCGGAGATGAACGGCTACGAGGCCACCCGCCTGCTCCGTCACAAGGGCCTGACCGTGCCGATCCTGGCCCTGACCGCCAGCGTGATGGCCGAGGACATCCACCGAGCCACCGAGGCCGGCTGTGACGGCCACCTGGCCAAGCCGATCGATCGTGCGGCGCTCTACGACGTGGTGGAGCGCCTGCTGGCCGGTGACGGCGCGGGCGATCCCGTCGCCGCGATAAAGACCGAGGTCGAAACATGCCGCGAGGTGATCGAGCAGGTGGCGGCCTCACCGACGGATGAATCACGACGAGCCGGCAGGCTGCCGGAGCCGGTGAACATGAAGGAAACGGGGTGAGCCATGGTCAAAGACTCGGATAAACCGTTGGCGGTGCTGATTGTGGAGGATGAGCCGGTCAACGCCGCCTTCCTTCGGGGCATCGTGGGCAAACTGGCCGAGGTGGGGCGGATCGAAACCGTCTCCTCGCTGCGCGAGGCGCATGACCGCCTCGGGGAGAGATTCGACGTCGTGCTCCTGGACTTGAACCTGCCCGACAGTGCGGGCCTGGATACGCTGATGTCGGTGACAAACGACTGGCCTCAGGTGGCGGTGGTGGTCGTCACGGGCGAGCACGATGAGCAGACCGGACTTCGCACGCTGGTCGAGGGAGCACAGGAATACCTGGTCAAAGGCAAGTACGATGCGTATATCCTCCACAAGTCTATCCGGTACGCCGTGGAGCGCAAACGCACGGAGGTTTCGCAGAAGCGTTTGCTCAAGGAGTTGGAGGGGGTCAACCAGGAGCTTCAGGACTTTGCATACATCATCTCGCATGACCTCAAGGCCCCGCTGCGGGGGATCAGCTCCCTGGCCCAGTGGATCGCCGAAGATTACGCTGACAAGTTGGGCGACGAGGGCAAGGAGCACCTCGACTTGTTACTGTCCCGGGTTGAGCGCATGCACGCTCTGATCGACGGGGTCCTGCAGTATTCACGCGTGGGCCGCATCTGCGAGGAGCAGGTGGACGTGGATCTGAACGAGCTGTTGGCCGAGGCGGCGGACATGGTGGCCGCCCCGGAGCACATCCGTATCGGAATCGCCGAGGGGTTGCCCACCGTACACGCCGAGCGGACACGGTTGCTGCAGGTGTTCCAGAATCTGCTGAGCAACGCCGTCAAGTAC
>DSDH01000200.1 GCA_011055475.1 Phycisphaerales bacterium
AAACGGTACTTCATGCACCCCTTCCCATCCCGGACATGAGCCGGTCCCCCCGGCCCCCATCGGAGAATCCTCGCTTACCCGCCCGGTTGGTAGATCTCATCAAAGGTGCCCCCATCGTCGAAGTGCGCCTTCTGGGCATTCCGCCAACCTCCAAAGACCTGCTCCACCGTGACGCGGTCCACGTCGGGAAATCGCGCCAGATCTGCCGGATCGGCATGTTCCGGATAGACCGGCCGGTAATAGTGCTTCGCGACGAGCTGTTGCCCCTCCGGCGAATACAGGTACCGCAGGTACGCCTCAGCGACCCTCCGCGTACCGCGCCGGTCAACCACGCGGTCCACCACGGTCACGGGAGGCTCGGCCAGAATGCTGATCGACGGAACGATGATTTCCAGATTGTCACGTCCCAATTCATGGACCGCCAAAAAGGCTTCGTTCTCCCACGCCAACAGGACATCGCCGATACCTCGCTGGACAAAAGTATTCGTCGAGCCCCGCGCGCCGCTGTCCAGAACGGGCACATGCCTGTAGAGTTCGGCCACGAAGGTCTTGGCTTTGGCATTGGCCACCTGAACGCGATCCGCCTGAGTCGGATCATCGAGCACGGACAGGTCTCCGAGTTCCGTCTTGAGCATGAAAGCCCAGGCGGCCAGATAGTTCCAACGAGCTCCCCCGGAGGTCTTGGGGTTGGGGGTAATCACCTCGACGCCGGGCTTGACCAGGTCATTCCAGTCCCGGATATCCTTCGGATTGCCCCGACGAACCAAGAACACGATGGTCGAGGTGTACGGCGCGCTGTTCTCCGGCAATCGCGTTTGCCAATCGGGCGCGATCAAGCCCGCTCTTTGCGCGATGACGTCTATGTCATAGGAGAGCGCCAGTGTCACAACGTCGGCCTGCAGACCGTCCATGACGGCCCGCGCCTGTTTGCCGGCCCCACCATGCGACTGCTCGAGGACCACATCCTGCCCCGTCTCCCTCTTCCACCAGCGAACGAAAGCCGCGTTGAACTCCTGATAGAGTTCACGCGTCGGATCGTACGAAACATTCAGCAATCGGACGCTCGCGTCAGTACGACCGGCCTCGGGCAGCCCGCCGGAGAGCATCCATGCCGCACCTCCCAGGATGACGATCCCCCCAAGTATCCACCACAGCCTTTGTCCTCTCATAAACACCTCGCATCACCACGTCGGCGAATGGTCGCCTCCACCATCGCCTCTTATCCGGCCACCTCAGATCCCCCATTTCCTTGGGCCAAGTCCGCCAGCGTCAGATTCTCCAACCGCTGAGCGATGTAATCCCGTATCTCTTTGAACACCGCCAGCAGACCCGGCTCCCGGCTGAGCGGCGTCTGCTCATAGAAGTAGGTGCTGACCGACTCGGTAGGAGCCAGGGCGCCGTCCATCAGCCGTAGAACCTCGGCGACGGTGATCGCCCGCGCCGGACGCGCCAGCTGGTACCCCCCCTGACTGCCCCGCCGGGTCTTGATGTACCGACTCTGGCGGAGTACGGACAACAGCAACTCCAGGTACTTCCGCGGGATCGAGTAGGCCGAGCATATCTCGTCGATCTTGACATATCGGTCGGGCCCCTGGCGGGCCATATAAAGCAACGCCAGAAGCGTGTATTCACTCTTGGTCGTCAATCGCATGTCCAAAGCCTCCTTGTCTAGCTTGTCCATGTAAATGATAGACATATTGCCTTCGTGAATCAAGAAAAAAAACCAGGGAATCTCCCACGAGCCAGATTGACAAAGTCAAACGACCGTTTTATTCTGTCGTTTGAACCATGTGTTTGAACCTTGGACCGGAGATCGCTTTGAAACCGTTAGCCCCTAATCCTTCCTCGGCGTTGGACGTCAATCAGCGGCTGCTTGACGCCGCCGAGGCGGTCTTCGCCGAAAAGGGCTTTGACGCCGCCGGCATCCGCGAGATCACCTCCCAGGCCGGGTGCAACGTCGCGGCCATCAACTACCACTTTGGCAACAAGGAAAACCTCTACCGCGAGGTGTTCCGCCGTCGTCTGCGGCACCTGCGCGACCTGCGGATTCAGGCGATCGACCGCGTTATGAACCAGGGCGACCCGCCGCCCACTCTCGAACGGCTGTGCAGCGAGTTCGCCCGCGTCTTTCTCGAGCCGCTCGTGAACCGGCAAGACAACCGCGCCCTGATGAACCTGTTCTGCCGCGAGTTGCATGACCGTCACCTTGGCCGGGAGTTACTGTTGAATGAAATCATCCTGCCGGTGCAGGACCGTTTCGGCCAAGCCCTCCGACACCTGTGCCCGCGGATGACCAGAGATGAGGCGATTCTCAGTGTTCATTGCTTCGCCAGCCAGCTTTTGCACCTGACGCACGTCACCGAGCTCATGCTCAACCGTCACGATCTGGGGCTCGAGGACCCTCGTGTTGATCGGGCGGTGGAGCATATCGTGCGATTCACCGTGGCCGGAATGCGCACCTTCTGTGGAGACGATCACCCATGGCCCGCGCACACCTGTTGACCCTCTCTGTGGCGGGGGTCCTCTGTCTTGTATTCGGTGGTTGTATGCTCGGGCCCGACTACGAACGGCCCGACACCCCCACGGGCGCCGATTCGTTTCATTGGGCGCCGGCCGAGACCGCCGATCCGAACACGATCCTGGGCGCGTGGTGGCGGACGTTCGGCGACCCGCATCTGAACGACCTCGTCGAGCAGGCCCTGGGGCAAAACTACGACTTGGCCATTGCGGCGGCGAACGTGCTCGAGGCCGAGGCCCTTTTGGCGCAAAGCCGGGGCGCCCGGCTGCCCACGCTGGACTACTCCGCCGGACGGACCCGATCCAAGAGTCCCTTGACGACGCCGATCCCGGGGTTCACCAGCGACGCCACCACGAGTTACACCCACCAGCTCAATATCAGCTACATCGCCGATCTGTTCGGCAGGCTGCGACGCAGTGAGCGGGCGGCGTGGGCCGATCTGGCGGCCACGCAGGCCTCCCGGGATGCACTGATCCACACTATCATCGCACAGGTCATCCGCACACGGGTGCAGATCGCCACCCAGCAGCGACTCCTGGCCGTGGCCCAAGCTACGACCGAAAGCCGCCGGACCACGCTGGAGATCGTCGAGCGGCGGTACGGCCAAGGTCTGGTCGGGCCCGTGGATATCTATCTGGCCCGGGAGAATATCGCGGCGGCACGCGCCGCCGAGCCCCAGTTGAAACAGTCGCTGGCCCTGGCGGCTAACGCCCTGGATGTGTTGCTCGGACGGGCCCCCGCCGTCGCCGAGCCGATGCCGCGGTCGTTGCCCGAGGTGGCCGCCCTGCCGCCCGTCCCGCTGACGGTCCCGGCGGCCCTGCTGGACCGCCGGCCAGACGTCCGGGCCGCCGAGATGCAACTGGCCGCGGCCACCGAGCGCATCGGCGTGAGCATCGCCCAGATGTATCCCGACCTCACGCTCAGCGCCGCCGGGGGTTACCGGGCCTCGAACTTCGATGCGCTGACGCTGACGGAGAATGAGCTTTACTCCCTGACCCTCCAGGCGCTGGCCCCGATCTTCCGCGGGGGCCAACTCCGTGCCCAGGTCGGGGCCGCCAGGGCCCGTGCCCAGCGCGCCGCCGCCGGGTACGCCAAGACCGTGCTGACCGCGATGCGCGAGGTGGAGGATGCCTTGGCCACCGAACAGCTTCTGCAGCAACGACTCAAGGAACTGGATGTGCGTCTGGCCGAGGCCCGTCGCGCCGAGGTGCTGGCCACCGAACGCTACGGCCGCGGCGCCGAGACGATCCTGACCGTTCTTGAGACCGAGCGTCGCCGACTTCTGGCCGAAAACGAGCGCATCCAGGTCCAGGGCCAACTGTACAATGCGCGGATCGACCTATGCCTGGCTCTGGGCGGCGATTGGAGCATCGAGAGGACTGCCGCCCCTGCAGGCGACCCCCCCATCCGAGACCATCAAGAGCAAACCCAAACCGTTGAACACGGGAGCATGAGGTTATGGCGGAACGCAAACCATCCCGACTGATGAAGTTCATGGGTGTCGGCGTCTTGTTCATTCTGTCCGTGCTGGGCGGCATCCTGGCGGCGGGCGCCCTGGGCTTGGTGATTCAGGCCGTCGGCCGTTCCCGGGGACAGATCGTGGAGAACAATACGACGACGACCCTGCTGATGGTGCTTACCGCCCAAGCCGTCGGCATGATGATCTTCTTGCTGTTGCGGCGTCTGTTCCGCACCGGGGGAACGAAGGACTACGCCCAAGTGGTGCTCGTGGCTCTGCTGCTGGTGTTGGGTCTGACGGTGTTCCGCGCCCTAGCCTCGCTGCGTGAGGCGCCCGTCCGTGCCGAGACTCCGGTGGCCCGGCCCCTGGTCGAGGTTCGGCCGGTCCGCGTCGAGACCATGCCAATGAACGTGCGGGGCTTCGGCACGGTCCAGCCGCGCGTCGAGGTGAGCGTCGTGCCGCAGGTCGCCGGGCGGGTCGTCGCCTGCCATCCTAGTTTTGTCAATGGAGGTTTCTTCAAGGCGCACGAGCCGTTGATCACGATCGATCAGCGCGACTATGAATTGGCCGTACAGAACGCCGCTTCCGCGGTGGCGGCGGCCGAGGTCGCCGTGGCCCGCGAGCAGGCCGAGGCCGTCGTGGCCCGGCAGGAATGGCAGCAACTGCACCCCGGCATCGAGCCGACGTCGCCCCTCGTGCTCCGCGAGCCGCAGGTCAAGCAGGCCCAGGCCCAACTGCAGGCCGCCGAGGCCCAGTATTCCAGGGCGCTGCTGGATCTGCAGCGAACGGAGGTGAGCCTGCCGTTCAACGGGCGGATCTCGCAGAAGTCCGTGGACGTTGGCCAATACGTCACACCCGGCCAGCCCGTCGCCCAGGTCTACGGCACGGATCTCGTCGAGATCATCGTGCCCCTGGAGGATCGCGAACTGCAATGGTTCGACATTCCGGGGGGGATTGCACCGCAAGACATCCCGGGGGACAACGCCCCGGTCGCCCTGCTCAAGACCGACTTCGCCGGACGCCAGTACACGTGGGAGGGTCGTGTCGTCCGCACCCAGGGTCGCATCGACGAGACCGCCCGAACGGTTCCCGTCGTCATCGAGGTCAAGGCCCCCTTCAC
>DSDH01000520.1 GCA_011055475.1 Phycisphaerales bacterium
ATGAAGAGGCGGGGCGCTCGTCACCGCATGGCCACACAAGTGTGGCCATGCCACCCATGCCGGGGTGGCATGGCCGTACTCGGCCCGACCCGGCATACCGGGTGGGCCGAGCCGCCGGGGCCGGGAAAACGGTTTGACTTGCCCGAACTCGGACCCGGTAAGGCCGCGTGCAGAAGGGAGGCTCACTTTCATCAAGCTGCTGTGGGCCGATCTCGTCGATCAACAGGTCGGCCGTCCTCGGATTGGCCCCGGCTCTCGGCGCGGCTCAGGTGACGCCGGGCAAGCATGGTCTTTTGTGGGCGCTTCCCATCTCAAGGGCCCGGCCATGGCGATGATAATGCGTGGGCGCCCGACGACACCTGAAAAGAGCTTGTTGCATGGAGCTCACCCGGTTATGCTGCGGACACAAGAGGGGTAGACACGACGGGCACGGTCCCTTGATTGAGGGGTGCGCTACGGGATATTGTGTGGTTTCTGCTGATCGGGACGGTGGGCGTCTCGACGCCTGCGGCGCGGTGACCCTATTCGCAGGGATGTCCAGAGGGTGTGTGTGGACGAGTCTCTCATGATCGGGCGATACATCGACATCAGCAAGGGCGGGGATAACCGGCGATCCGTTGAGACACGACCGACCCGGCGCGCCACGCCTACCCACCGGGGTATTCTGCGGGCGGCTGTGGGGATTGCGGCGGTTTTCGTCCTGACGCTGTCGAGCGGCTGCGGCCTGGGCGGAGGTCCGCGTCCGCGCAACGGGTACAGCCCCACCACGGGCCTGGTGCCGTTCCTGGGGCTCGACGACCTGGGCACGCACTCCTACGGGTTTGGCCTCGGCGAAGGCAGCGGCATCGTGTACACGCAACGGGGAGGCAGCATCGACGTAGACCACGTGCGAGGCGCCGCGGACATTACGAAGCACGCCTACGATCTGTCCTATGCCGCCCTCACGCAGGGCAAGACGACGTTTTCCCTCAGCCCTCCGTTTGAGTTTTACACGAACCGCGTCGAATTCGAATATCCCGAGACGTGGGGGACGTTGAGCGAGGAGGCCCAAAGGGCCATCGCCCACGAGGTCTCCCTGCAGGTCGCTCAGACGGTCGGGTACAACTCGACGCTGTATCACGAGATGCTGACGTGGCTGGGCACCCGGTTCCTGCTGGTTCCGGAGTTCTATTCCGCCTTCTCCTGGGAGGATGTCTATTCCAACCTCCTGGGCACGCACTTGGCCGTCCGGGCGCTTCAGGATCCGGCGGGGGATTACGATCAGGCCATGACGCGGCTTCTGAAGGCCGAGCTCGAACACTTGGGCGTCGTGTCCAAGGACGAGGCGATCCGGGCCACCAACTCCGTGAAGGGCCAGTGGTTTACCCAGGGCCTGCTCTTCCCGGAGATATCGCGACGACATCTGGATATCGGGCTGGACGATGGTTACGTCACGCCAGCGCTGATTCCGGGCGTGTCCGAGGCGGAGCCGCTCGATTACCCGGCGCCGGTTCTGGATGCCCTGGACACATACGGGTTCACGATGCGCTACACCATCGACTCCGGCCACCGAGCCGACAGGACGATGCGGGACATCGCGGGCGCCGACGGGCCCATCGAGCCGCTCAAACACTACCCCGCTATCATGGCGTACATCGAGGACGAGGCGATACGAGTCTACGGACACGACATCGGCCAATGAGTCGGCGGCGGGCTGGCCGCCGGGTTTGCTGGGCTCACAGAGAAGG
The DNA here is from genome assembly GCA_011055475.1 of Phycisphaerales bacterium. Lineage (GTDB taxonomy): Bacteria > Planctomycetota > Phycisphaerae > Sedimentisphaerales > Anaerohalosphaeraceae > DSDH01. The sequence goes on from DSDH01000520.1 coordinate 1,728, forward strand.
GACGCCGACCTCCGGACCGTACATCTCTTCGGCTTCCTTCTTGATGTGGCTCATCAGGATGGGGAAGTGCACGGACGGTTGAATGCGGTCTCCGGGTTCGCCGTCGTGAGCGATGGACAGCAGGAGAGGTCCTTCCAGTTCTCTCGGTTCAATGTCCAGGTGGACGGAGAACCCGTAGACCTCAAGAACGTGGGTCGTGGGGACGGGGTACGCGATGGGTTCCTGCTCCGGACAGATGCCCGGGACAAGCCACGGCGTGACCCGGCCGTCGTCGTGGCCCAGGTCGAAGTTCCGCTTCCTGACGGTGGTGAAGAAGTAGTAGCCGTCCGTGTACCAGTGTCCCTTGACGGCCTGAATCGCCTTTTGGGCCACCGCGGGCGGCTGCATCCCCAACCGTTGGAGCTCGTTCTGAATGAGCAGGGTCATGGCGTCGTCGTACGCGTATGGGACGTGGGTCAGGGCGATCGCCGCCAGCCGCGTCCCCAGGAGATCCGAGTACACGTCCTCCCACGAAAACGATGAGATATGTTCCGAAAAAATGCCTGTTGACGTAAAGCCAAACCAGGTCAGTATTTCGTGCCAGACCGTGCTTATGTGGGCGATGTACGGTCCGAGTTCAACGCCAAGATGGTGCGCGATCTCTTGCCGGCGGCGATCCGACAGGTCGGGCCAATGCTCCGGGTATCCGAGCGTGACATGATACCGGGACGGCTCGATCAACTGAAACGATAGACACGTCTGTTGCTGCACGATCGCCTGCTCGATGAGGCCGGCGATGTAGACCGTGCGATCCGCCGCCTCGCGCAGGTGGGCCACGTCGATGAATCCTCCGCGGCACGTGTAGACCAAACCGTTCTTCTCGCCCCACCCCAGGGTTCGACAGTGCCGTCCAAGATTCAGCGGATCCGCGAACTCAGTCCCCGACAACGAACCGAAGTATGTTCCGACCCGGAGGCGCGGCGGAGGGTTCGTCTGACAGCCCGTCACGAAGCACAGGATGGCCGCTGAAACCAGAACTGCTTTTCGCATGCAAGTCCCCACTGGATCACGTTCGTCACGTCTGAACCAAGGCCGCCGCCGGCAACCCGTTGAAAAAGGTCTCGCCCCGGACGGATCCGAGGTCCACGCTCGACGTGTGGCGCTCCCCGCCCACAGAGCACGGAGTCCCGCCGGAGCTTATCCCGACTCGATCAGGGCGGGAATGACAAAAGGGCCCGTTTCCGTGGCCCTTACGTCTTCCAGCAGGCTGCCATGCCCATTACGCGGCTTCGTCCGTTCCGATTAATCGGACATTCATGGACGTGCCGCCACGTTTTTGTCCTCCGATTGGGGCCGGCCCGGTTCGATGGGCGGACACACCATGCGGTCCGGCGACCGGCCCTCGAAGGCCAAGGGCAGGGGTCGCTCTGCGCTCGACGCCGCGCATCGCGGAGTCCGGCCGCTCGGACGCGGTCAACTCAGCCAGAAGCTGAAGTACAGGTACATCCCCGCCACAAGGCCCAGCACGACCAGCGTCGCGATGACGTCCCAGCGGTTCCAACTGGCGCGGTTCTCGCGTCGCTGTTCGGGTGTGGCCGTCGCGTAGGTCAGCCCGACGATCTGCTCTTCCCCCGTCGGCTTGGTCAGCAGCGACACGATAACCACGACGCCGATGCTCAGACCCAGCAGGATGCCCGAGGCGAACAGGAAGTTATAGTCGCCGATCGCGTAGAGCCACGGGATGCCATCCAACCAGCCGGCCCCGGCCATGCCCTGCAACGTTAGTTTGGTCATACCGGCCACGAAGCCGACGGCCAGGCCCGCCACGGCGCCCTTGGCGTTGATCCGCTTGCAGAACAGACCCAGCAGGAACACCGCCGTGATCGGCGGAGCCAGGTAGCTTTGCACGTCCTGCAGGTACTTGTACAATCCCTTGTCGCTGATCAGCGGCATGATGGGAATCCACAAGAGACCCAGGCCCACGACCGCCGCCGTGGCCAGCCGCCCGACGTGCACCAGCCGCGTCTCCGAGACGGTCGGATGCAGCTTCTTGTAGATGTCCACCGTGAACAGCGAGGCGCACGAGTTGAACAGGCTCGACAGCGAGCTCATCAGCGCTGCCAGCAGCCCGCCGACGACCAAACCCCGCAACCCCCGCGGCAACAGGCTTGCGACCATGGTCGGGAACACCATGTCCCCGTTGATTTGGCCATCCTTGAGCGGGATATGCAGCAGGCCATCCTGGTGCAGGGCCCAGCCGATCATGCCGGGCACGAGGAAGATCAGCACGGGCCAGACCTTCAAAAAGCCGCCCCAGATCGCCCCGCGTCGCGAGTGCGTCAGGTTCTTGGCCGCCAGGGTCCGCTGCACGATGTACTGATCGGTGCACCAATACCAGATGCCGATCACCGGCGAGGCGATCAGGATGCCCAGCCAGGGGAAGTCCGGATCGCTGTTGGGCCGCCACAGGGCGAACTGGGCGGCGTTCTCGCGGCAGATTTCCACGAGGCGATCCCAGCCGCCGAGCCTCGAGAGGCCGAAGAACGTGATGAAGAACGAGCCCAAGAGCAGGATGACCGCCTGGGCGCTGTCGGTATAAAGCACCGCCCGCAGACCGCCCAGGATGGTGTAGATGCCCGTGAGGATCACCGTCGAGACCGCCCCGATCCAGAACGGGCCCCACACGTGCCCGAACAGCGTGATGCTCACGTCCGGCAGCAGCGTCTGAAACACCAGCGCCCCGGCGTAGACCGTCACCGAGACCTTGGTGAATACGTAGGCGATCAGCGACACCAGCGAGAGGATCCACCGGGCCGTGGAGTTGAACCGCCGCTCGAGGAACTCGGGCATGGTGAACACCCGCGAGCGGTAGTAGAACGGCACGAATACCCAGGCGAGCATCATCATCACCCAGGCGTGCAGCTCCCAGTGGGCCATGCCCATACCGCTGCGGGCCCCTTGCCCGGCCAGGCCGACGATGTGCTCCGAGCCGATGTTCGAGGCGAACAGCGACGCCCCCACCGCGAACCAGCCGACGTTGCGACCGGCCAGGAAGTAATCCTCGCTGGTCTTTTGCCGGCGGGCCGACCAGATGACCACGCCCAGGAGGATGAGGAAATACCCTGCAATGACCCACCAGTCCAGCGCGCCCAGTCCCGTTTCCATACCGTGCTCCCTCGTCAGTCGATGTGGGCGATCCAGTCCCGCAGCCGTTCGCGGCCCTTATACCCCCCCGGTCCGGACAAGTCAAACCGTTTTCCCACGGCCCCGGCGGCTCGGCCCACCCGGTATGCCGGGTCGGGCCGAGTACGGCCATGCCACCCCGGCATGGGTGGCATGGCCACACTTGTGTGGCCATGCGGTGACGAGCGCCCCGCCTCTTCAT
>DSDH01000358.1 GCA_011055475.1 Phycisphaerales bacterium
ACCGGGGCCTGGAATAAGGTCTCGCTGGTGTTTCAAGGCATGAAGGCGCTGGTGGATTCGCTCAGCGGCGGCGTGGGTCAGATGTCGGCCGAGTTGGCGCAGAAGCTCGAATCCGCCGGGCTGCTGGGCTTCGTGGTCACCGTCTTCAAGGCCTATTACCGCGTTCGTGAGGCCATGGCCGGATTGTGGGGCGCGTTCTCTCATGCCTTTGGGCTCATCCGAGCCATCCTTGAGCCGACCGTCCGCACCCTGATGAGCGCCTACGGGGCGCTGGCCAGCGCGGTCTTTTCGGTGGTGGAGATTTTCGGCGTGGCCGCCAGCGCCACCGACGGTTCGTCCTGGCGAACGTTCGGCACAGTCATCGGCACTGTCGCCGGTGTGCTTCTGCAGGGGTTGGCCTTCGCACTCAAGATCGTGGCCTGGAGCCTGTCGCTCATCGTGCGAGCCCTGGCGGTGGTGGTGCGCAGCGTGGTCTGGGTCGGCAAGATCATCGTCGGCACCTTGGTCGGTGCCGCCAAGTTCATCTACAAGTTCCTGTTGCCTGTGCGGATGATCGGCGAGACCTTCGTGGCCGCCGAGAAGATCGTCTATGCGGTCTGGCAGGTGCTGAGCGGCGACATCTCCCTGCTCGACGGCCTCAAGGCCATTGGCGGCGCGGTCTACGATTTTTTTGCCACCCCGTTCCGCTGGGCGCGGGATGTGGTGGTCGGTGTCTGGAATTTCATTTCCGGGATCTTCACCTCCATCGGCCGCCTGGTGACCGACGCCGCCGGACAGATCGGCCAGGCGATTCTGAATCTGCCGATCATCAGCACCCTGCGTGAGCTGTTTGCCACCGTGCGCTCCTTCTTCGCCGGGGACACCACCTTCTTCGAGGCGGGCAAGAAGCTGCTGATCACTCTGGGCGAAGGGATCTGGTCGGCGGTGACCTATCCCTTCACCATGCTCAAGAACGCCCTGGGCAAGCTGCGCAATCTGCTGCCGTTCTCCGACGCCCGGGAAGGACCGCTCGCCAACCTGACCGCTTCCGGTTCCGCGCTGCTCAAGACCCTCGCCGAGGGCATGAGCCTTACTCAGTTACTGCCCGCGAAGGTGTTCGGCTTCGCCGCTCGAGGGATTCTCTCGGCCGCTGCGGGAGCCTGGCAGCAGATCAAAACGGCGGGCGGCAACCTTATGGACGCCGCCTCGGTTCCCTTCCGGATGGCTGGAAAACTCTGGGATGGGTTTACCTCCGGGGCTCAAACCGTCGCGACCAAGGCCGGTGCCATCTTCGGCGGTCTTAAACATTCCCTGCTTGGCGGTACGCCTGACCTGGCGCTCAAGCCGTCCCAGGTCAATGCCTGGGACGCTCTGGCCACGGGAGCCGTCAATGTCCGCGACCGGATCGTTGCCACGCTGTCGGCCGTGCCCGGCGCTGTCGGTCGAATCTTTGCCAGCGCCGGGGCCGAGGGGCAATCTCTCTGGCAGCGGCTTTCCAGCGGCGCGAGCGCGGGCATTCAGGCGATCAAGGATCGCAGCGCCGGGATCGTCAACGGTTTACTCACCTCCACTCGCGCTTTGCTGGGAGTCCAGGCCCCGGTTCCGCTGGTGGCCGAGCAACGTCAACCGCTCAAGACGGCGCAGCCCGCCGAATCAATTGGGCAACGCATCATCGAAAGCGTGCTGAGTCTCGTGCCGCGTCTGGACGAACGCCTGGTGCCCAAGGCCCTGAGCGCCATGCTGATGCTCCAACCGGTCATGGCCACTGCCGCGCCGCCTCCGCAACCGATGAACGGCATCGTGCAGACCGTCGCAGCAGCCGTCGAGCCGGTAAGTAAGAGCTATATCCAGCCGTTCGCGGTGGAACCGGCACCGGAAAAGGGAAATGCCTCTCTGTCTCCCGACGGGATCGAGCGGCCCAAGACGGCGGTGCCGATTCCGATTGCCAAGCCCCTGCAATCCGGACTGGCAGAGATGGTGCCATCCGAACGCTTGCTTACTCCGGCCCGCAACGCTCCCGCGACACCCCTTCGCGGAGAGGAAGCCGGTCCTGGGTTGCGCGACCTGCTGGAATCGCTGCTCTCGCGCCTCGATGGTCTGGCCGACCGCCCGGTGGAACTGAGCGTGACCACCAATATCGATGGCCGGAAGGTGGCCGAGGCCGTCTACAAGGATCTTCGAGAGCGGAAGATCAGAAACTACGAAACACTTTGAGAGGACCGATGAAACGCATCTTTGTCTGCAGCCCGTTCGCGGGTGACATAGCCCGAAACGTGAAGGTCGCCGAGGCGCTTTGCCGACGGGTCATGAGAAACGGTCACGCGCCGTTCGCGCCGCACCTGTTGTATCCAACCTTTACCGATGACAGCGTTCCCGAGCAGCGGGAGACTGGCATCGCCTGCGGCCTGGCCTACATGGAATGCTGCGACGAGGTGTGGGCGTTCACCGGCAACGGTATTTCCAGCGGCATGCAGCGGGAACTGGACCGGGCCGGACAACTGGGCAAGCCGATCATCAAAATTGTCGAGGTGTAAGGATGGCCTGGGATCAACAGCCCACCAAGGGATATCTGGTGGACGCCGACACGGGGGAGCGGCTCGAATTTCAGTACAACCCCAACTCCATCAGCGACGAGAAGTCGACCGACTACGCGACGATCAAAATTCCCGGTATGAGCCATCCGCGCTACCAGTACGTCGCCGGGGAACCGCGCCGAATCGCCTTTAAGGTCGAGCTGTTCAAGGGGCCGGTGAAGCAGAAGGTCGACTGGCTCCGCTCTCTGCAATATCCGGAGCACGCCGGAACCATGCTCAAGAACGCGCCGCATCGCGTGCTGCTCATTTTCGGCGATCTCTATCCCGGCGTGACCTGCATCGTCCGGCAGGTTAAGGCGCGGTTCTTCGGCCTGTTCGACCGGGACAACCTGCTGCCGCAACGGGCCGAGGTGGACATCGTCCTCGAGGAATACGTGGACCGTTCCATCAACTGGTCGGAGGTGCGCTCATGATCGGTCGCGATTCCCGCTACGCCCGCTGCGTTCTCTACCGGGACAGTAACGGCACCTCACTCGGCGTGCGCCAGCGCATCGACACCACCCCCAGACACGACGACCACCTGCACACCGTGGTCGAAGGCGACCGTCTGGATCTGCTCGCGCACCGCTATCTGGGTGATGCCCGTCTCTGGTGGATTATCTGCGACTACAACGACATCTTTTTTCCGTTAGAGCTCGAGCCGGGCCTGGCGCTGCGCATTCCCTCCCGCGAACACGTCCAGATGCGCCTGCTCGACTGAGGCTTCCGACACCTCGCCATGCCTTCCGGTAAGTAAGCAGGGAACTGCGAACCGCCGGAGAGACGCATGGATCTGGATACCTTCAAACCGACATTTCTGATTCAGATCGAGGGGCAGGACCTCTCGAAGGACATCACCCAGGAGATCACCTCGTTCGTTTTCACCGACAACGAGGAGGAGCTGGATGTCCTCGAGCTGTCGGTGACCGCCCGCAACCTGCAGTTCGTCGACGATCCGCTGTTCCAGGAAGGCAACGAGATCGTCGCTCGCTTCGGCTACGTGGGGAACCTCTCTCCGCGCAAGAAGGCGGTCATCAAGGACATCGATTACGACTTCCCGGAAAACGGCGATCCGACCATCCGCATCAAGGCCTACGACAAGGGCTTCAAACTCGCGGGCAAGGAAAACCAGAAGGTCTGGCAGAAACCCGCTCCCGGCATCCTCTATTCGGAAATCGCCGAGCAGATCGCCGCCGCCAACGGCCTCACGCCGATGGTCACGGCCACCAAGGGCAACCATCTCCGCGTCACTCAGAGCAACATCTCGGACGCTCAGTTCCTCAAGGAGCTGGCGGAAAAGGCCCGTGATCGCGATGGCGACGGTGTGAGCGGCTATGTCTTTTACGTCCAGGACGACGAACTCCATTTCCATCCCCGCGAGCTCGACCAGACGCCGCTTCTGACCCTCGAATATTTCACCGACACCAAAGGCCTGTTGCGTTCGTTCCGTCCGAGTACCCAGTCCCAGGGAGCCAAGGGCGCGGGTGTCGAGACCAAGACGGTCGGCATCGACCCGCGCAAGAAGGATGTGGTCGAGCACAAGGCCAACAACGCCAGCACGCCCGAGCGAACGGCCCTGGGCAAGCAGATCTATCTGGTCGACGGCAACACCGGCGAAGGCAGCTTCAAGGAACAGGAGACGGGGCAGATCGTGCCCAGCTTCGACCGTTCCGAAGGCTTTCACGAAGAGCCGCGCCAGGAGCCCGCCCAGGACAGCGCCGAAGGCAAGTTCCGCGAGGCCGAGCTGCGCCAGGTCGAGGCGGACGCCGCCACCATCGGCATTCCCCAGCTACGCGCCAAGAAGAACGTCGAGATCAAGGGCGTGGGACGGAAGTTCTCCGGCATCTATTACTGCCACTCGGTGCGCCACAGCATCAGCGGCGCTGGCTATCTCAGCGAACTCAAACTCAAAAAGAACGCCCTCGGCAAAGGCGCGGGCGATAAGTCCGCCGAGTCCCAGGGTAAACCCAACGACAAGGAGGCCCCGCCCACGCCGCAAAACGAGCCGCCAGCCATGGTGACCATCAATGCGGACACCGGCGCGGTCACACAAGGAGGTGGCAATGGGTGATCTCAGCAAGAATTTCAACCGGTCGGAATTCGCCTGCAAGGGCAAAAACTGTTGCGGTCATTCGGCTGCGATCCACCCCGACCTGATCGACGCCCTGCAGGCGTTGCGCGACCGAATCGGCAAACCGCTTTCCATCACCAGCGGCTTCCGCTGCAACCGGCACAACAAAGCGGTGGGCGGCGCAGAGCAGAGTTTTCACACGCTGGGCATGGCGGCCGATGTGAGCTGCTCCGCTGGCGTAGCGCCCGAGGATCTGGCGGTCATCGCCGAGGAGATTCCGCTCTTCCGCGAGGGCGGCATCGGCGTCTATGCCTCCTGGGTCCATCTCGATGTGCGCCAGTCGGGCAAGGCGAGGTGGCGGTCATGAGCGCCGAAGCCAAAACCCTGTTTTCCGGCACCGCGCTGGGTCTCTCCGGGCCGCTTAGGGTGGAGA
>DSDH01000630.1 GCA_011055475.1 Phycisphaerales bacterium
GCGGTTGTGGGGGCGGCCCGGCAGGCGGATGTGGCGGTGGTGTGCCTGGGCGAGCCGACGTACTGCGAGACGCCGGGCAACATCGACGATCTGTCGTTACCGGCGGCGCAGCGGGACCTCGTGGTGGCCCTGTCGCGGGCGGGTGTGCCCGTGGTGATCGTGCTGGTCGAAGGGCGGCCCCGTCTGCTGGGCACGGCCGCCGATCAGGCCCAGGCGGTGGTGATGGGTTACCTGCCCGGTATGGAGGGCGGCCGGGCGATCGCGGACGTGCTGTTCGGCGATGTGAATCCCAGCGGCAAGCTGCCGTTGACGTATCCGGCCCATACGGGCGACCTGACGCTGTACGATCACAAGCCCAGCGAAACGTATCGGCCGCAGTGGCCCTTCGGACATGGCCTGAGCTACACGACGTTCAAGTATGCGAACTTGACGCTGAGCGCTGAGACAATCAGGCCGGGCGAGGTGCTGACGGTTCGCGTCAAGGTCACCAACACGGGGCCGAGGCGAGGCAAGGAGATCGTTCAGCTCTACTTGCACGACGAGGTCCGCAGCGTCACGCCGCCCGTGCGACAACTGAAGCGATTCACCAAGATTGATCTCGACGCGGGCGAGACACAGACGGTGACGTTTACGCTGACGACCGAGGACCTGATGTTCATCGGCGCCGACAGCGAACCCACCTTGGAGCCCGGCCGGTTCAAGGTGTTCATCGGCGACCAGGAGGCCGCGTTCGAGCTGACGGAGTCTGTTCAGGCCCCACGCTAGCAGACCCGCGCGAATGGGGCGTTCCTGTCAGCGGGAGCCGGTGTCTTCAGGCTGGACACGGATCAGGACAACGCCGTGCGGCGGCACGGTAGCCGTGAACGCGTCGCCAAATACGCCCAAGTCCTGCTGCCGCCACAGGTCGCGGACGCGCTGCCGGCCCGACAGGCCCAGTTGCTCCCACGTGACGGTGATCTCGCGGGGTTCATCGAACAGCAGGCCGCGGTCAAAGAGCCCCACGGCCTTGGAGCCGTCGGCCATGGTCTTGGCCCAAATCTCGCTGTCCTCATCGTGGGCGACGCGGCGGGCCTGCTCGCCGAGCGGGTCCTGGTTGACCGCCAGCACCTCATCGTTGGTCAGCAGGCTCAGCGTGAACTCATCCAGCCGCGTCAGGTCGCAGCCCAGCAGCATCGGCGAGGACAGCAGGCACCAGAGGCTGATATGCGTGTATTGCTCATCCGGCGAGAGGTTCGTGGGATGCAGGCTCGGCCCCCAGCCAACGTGGCCGACGACGAGCATATCGGCGTCGTTCCAGTGACCCGGTCCGGCGAACGGCGCCCAGCGGTCCTGCGAAAAGCCGATGCTGGAGACGCTACCCCAACTGTCGACAATGTCGCCGGTGGTCCGCCAGCAGTGGGCCAGCCTCGCCCAGTCGGCGGCGTGCTCGAAGGGGGCGCTGTTGGACAGGCTGTAGACAATATCCCGGCCGCTGGCCCGCAGGGCCCGGGCCATCTCCGTCACGTGCGGCACATCGTTCGGGTTCCAATCGTATTTCAGGTAGTCCATGCCCCAGGCGGCCCATTGGCGGGCGTCGTTCTCGGCGAAGGAAAACTGACCGTGCCGCCAGCCCGTCTGACGGGGCTCCTTCTCCGGGTCCCACGCGCCGTCCGGGTTGTCGCTCGATCCGCCGATATAACCGGCGTAGGAGGTGACCCACGGCGTGGAGTAGATGCCGATCTTCAGGCCCAGCTCGTGCACCGCGTCGCACAGGCCCTTCATGTCCGGGAACTTCTCATTGCCCTGGATGGCGTTGAAAGGCCCGCCCCGGCGGCCCTGCCAGGTGTCGTCGATGTTGATGTAGGTCCAGCCGTGATGGATCAGGCCCGTGTCGACCATGGCCTGGGCGGCGGCCTTGATCTTCTCGGCGTCGACCGCTCCAGCCCAGCAGTTCCAACTGTTCCAGCCCAGCGGCGGCGTCAGGCAGATCTGCTCACCGATGACGATTTTCAGGGGCTTCTCGTCCTTGCCCAGGGCATTTTCGGCCGTGAGGGTTGCCGCGTACGTGCCGGGTCGGTCGCAGCGGCCAGTGATCCGTCCCGTGGTCGTATCGAATACCAGACCCGGCGGCAGGTCCGTCGCGCCGAATCGCATGGGTCGTTCACCCGTCGCGGGGATCGTGAACAAGAACGGCGAGCCGGGCCGCGCGCCAAAGACCCATGCCCCGTTGATCCGGGGTGTCTTGGGGGGCTTGGGCGTCAGGATATACGGCTCGGCGGAGCTGCGGGCCAGCGCCTGGGGGGGCTGGCCCGTCACGCGAAATCGCGCCTCGGCCCAGTTCGCGTGATCGAAATGGTTGTTGTCCGGCCCCTCGGTGACCAGCAGCCCCAGCTTCTTGACGCCGCGGGTAAGCACCTCGACCTTCTTGGGAGGGTCACCGGCCCGCATGATGCCGCTTCGCCAGAGGACTTCGCCCTTGCCGACGACCAGGAACTCCACGGAGGCCGGCGACCGGCCAACCTCGTCGTCGACGCCGACGCTGGCGTAGAAGTGCGAGGTCCAGCCGTCCAGTTGAATCCAGAAGGCCGCGGGCGCGTGGGTCCCCAGACCGCGTTCGAACTCCTGGCCCCCGATCCGCAGCGGGTTGCCCTCGACGGACCGGTTCCGCCGGCTGGTGCCCCAACCCGCCTCGGCCTTGCTGATATCCAGCTCATCCAGCCAGACAAACGTGGCCGCCTGGACCTGGATTGCTCCCAGTACGAGGATCAGTGCCGTGCTCACGCCGCCGGTGAGATGTCTTCGTTCCATGTATATCCTCCGGATTGCCACGTTGTGGATCACCTCATCGTAGCACGCGGTGTTGTCATGTGCAAGCGATGCCGGTACAATCGCGCGGGCGTGGTCACGCATCGGCCTGAACGATGTCAGGGAGGTGATCGATGGATTTGGACGTGCTGATTTTGAACACGGCGGTGACGGACCTGCGGAGCGATGCGTTCGCCTTCGCGGACAGGCTGGTCGGGCCGGGGGGCCTGGCCAAGTGCCGCACCGACGACATGCCCGACTACAGCCAGGAGCAGTACCAGGCCTGGATCGCACAGGGGCTGGCGACGGCCGGCGGGCCGGGGAACACTGCGCCCCTGATCGCCCGTGCGGGGCTGTCGGTCGCCGCGGGGGTCCACCTGGGTCGGGGCGACTTCGGGGGGCTCGATGCCCAAGGGCGGTTTTTCTATGATACACTGGTCGCCAACGGCGTGGACATGTCCGAGACGGTGATCCACCCGTCCTTGCCGACGGGGACGACGTTTATCCATGATCGGCCCGGGGCGGAGCGCGGGGGGATCGCGTACTTTCCCAACGCCAACAACGATTTCGACTTCGCCCACTTTCTGGAGGTCGTGCGACGACGACGGCCGAAGATCGTGTATTACATGTATTCGGGGCTGAGCGATCGTGGCGACGCCGATGGCGGACGGGACTTGGGCCGCTTCATGGCCGAGTGTCGGCGACTGGGCTGCGTGACCATCGCCGACAGCCATACGCTCACGGGCGACCCGCAGGGCCTGATCCGCAGCGGTCGGCCGGTGCCCGAATATGCCCTGCTCACGCCGCTGCTGAGCGAACTGGACCTGTTCTTCACCTCATCCGACGAGGCCCGGATGATCGAGAACACCCTCGACCGACCCCACGATTGGGATGAACAGGGCCCGGAGAAGAGTATCGGTCGGTTCCTGGGCTTTCTGGCCGAGCGGTTTTGGGCGGAAGGCGGACGGACGCGGCTTTTCGGCGTGACCGTGTGCGATGGGGCATGGCACCTGTCGCAAGGGCCCGATGGGAACACCGCCGGGCCCAAGAAGACCACCTCGCGTTTCATGGCCGGCCAAGTCGTCGACCTGGTCGGAGCGGGCGATTCGTTCCGCGCGGGTCTCATCAGCTACGTCGCGCGGCACCTGGAGGCCTTTCGCGCGGGCACGTGTGACTTCGAGGAGGCAATTCAGATGGGTAATCTATTCGCCTCGCTGTACATCAAGGCGCCGCTGGATGACCGCTACGGGTACATCCGCCCGTTCGACAAGATGCTTCGGGCCGTCGGTGGGCGCGGCACCTATACCGACCTGAACGCATTGCTAGACGCCCTGGAATGATCCTTGGGAGCGGATGAATGACCAAACAGCCGGATGATCGGACAGTCGGGGATGCGTCGATTCCGGAGACGATGCAGGCGGTGACGTGTTCGGGCCGCGGCTTCGAGAACGTGCGGGTGGAGGAGGTGCCCGTGCCGCGACCGGGGCCCGGCCAGCTCTTGGCGCGGGTGGATGCTGCGGGCGTGTGCACGAGCATTCTCAAGCTGCTGGCGCAGGGGCCCGATCACGCGTTTATCAATGGCTGGGACCTGTCCCGTTGGCCGATCATTCTGGGCGATGAGGGGGCGATCACGATCGCGGCCATCGGGGCGAATCTGAAGGGACAATACAGCCCCGGTCAGCGGTTCGCGGTACAGCCGGCGGTGGGCGTGCCGCCGATCTGCCATCGCGAGCGGTACCGTAACGGGGGGCAGGGGATGCACAAGGTGGCCGTGGGCTATTCGCTGCCGGGGCACCTGGCGCAGTACATTCTGGTCCAGGAGGAGGTGATCCAGGCCGGCTGCCTGCTGCCGCTGCCGGATGAGGCGATGGCATCGTTTGCCGTCTCCATGGCCGAGCCGATCAGTTGCGTGTATTCGGCCCAGCAGCGGCACTGGCACCTGCTCAAGGATGGACCGCATGCCGAGCGTCGGCCGCACGTGGGCCTGCTGCCCGGCGGCGTGGCGGTGCTGGTCGGGGCCGGCGCGATGGGGCGAATTCACGCCGAGCTGGCCCTGCGGTTCCGGCCGGCGGCGCTGGTGGTCTGCGATCTGCAAGAGGAGCGGCTGGACAAGACGACCGAGGCGATTGGGGAGAAGGCCCGCTGCTGCGGCGTTCATCTGGCGTGCGTTCTGCCCGACAGGGTGCAGGCGATAACGCGGGAATTGTCTGGTGGCAGGGGGGCCGACGACATCATCTTGGCCGTGGGTGTGCC
>DSDH01000239.1 GCA_011055475.1 Phycisphaerales bacterium
GCCGCGTCGAAGGCTTCAAATAGGGGCTCGCAGACGAAGAACGGAGGACAGGCGGCGGTGGGATTCGAACCCACGAATAACGGTTTTGCAAACCGTCGCCTTAGGCCTCTTGGCTACGCCGCCTAAGCTGTTTCTTCCCAATCCCCTATGACTCCCCGGCCTCGTCCGGGAAACCCGGCATACCCCAACGCCCGCAGCCACGGCCCCGCTTGACGTGGTCAGCACACGGATCAGGCTGCCCGCTCCACGGCTCCCAGCAACGCCGATCAAAGTCGTTCAGACCAATTCCCAGTGACTTTACATCGGACCGGCCGGTATTGCAAGAGAATAACGGGCAAACTGTGCTCCGCATGCGAGGACAAAGGCCGGCAGGATCAACCGGCTATCCGGAGCGATCTGCCGCAGGTCCGACGAAGCCCACCGGCATGGATGCCCCCCGGCAACCCGTCGAAGAGGGCCCCTCCTTTCGGTCGCCCCGGACTCGACGGCCCCCCGTTATCGCGTGTCGGGACCGAAAGGCAGCGCGATCCCTAGCAGATAGGCGGCGTGTTCCCTGCGTGTGGAGCGCGCCGGCAGGCGCGGAGGCTCGGAGGCTCACGCAACGGAGGATCTTGTTGACAACCGCCTTGCTCATGCTACTGTCTACGCTTCAAGGCGGTCCCCACCGTGGGATGTCTGGGCGCCCCCACGTCCGACGCTTTTCACCGACGGCGAAAGGATACGGCATGAAGAAGCTGATCGGATGGTATTTCCGTGTATCGTTGATTCTCCGCATCCTCGTTGGCCTTGCCGCCGGCGCCACCGCCGGGGTCGCGCTTTGGGTCGTCTCGCAATCCGCCGGAGAGGACACCGCCGCCCTTTTACGAATGGTCGAGCCTTTCGGAACCGTCTTCGTGCACATGCTCAAGATGATTGTGATTCCGGTGGTTCTTTTTTCGCTTGTTTCCGGCGCCTCACAACTCGCGGTCCAGCAGTTCGGTCGCGTGGGCATCAAGGTGCTCGCCTGGTATCTCTTGTGCTCGTTCGCGGCGGCGGTCGTGGGGGTGCTTCTGGCCATGCTGATCAACCCCGGCAGTGGCATCGACCGGGCGCAGTGGGAGGCGATGGTGCCGTCCGCCGACGTGGCCCCTGATAGACCCGCGCCCCCCATCAAGGGAACGACGACCCTGATCGATATGCTCTATCGCATGTTCGCCAACCCCTTTGAGGCATTGGCCGCGGGCAACTTCTTGCCGATCATCGTCTTTTCCATTCTCTTTGGCCTGGCGCTGCGCGTCTCCATAGAACGGGCCCAAGACCCCGCCGAGGTCCAGCGGCTTTCCGGGCTCATCGGGATGGTCGAGGCCTGTCGCGACGTGATGTTTCGGCTGGTCGGCTGGGTTCTGGAGTACTCGCCCGTGGGTGTTCTGGCGCTGACGACCGTCAACTTTGGACGGTACGGCCCCAACATTGTCGGGCCCTATGTCAGTGTGGCCGCGGGCGTACTTGCAGGAATCGGGATTATGGTGCTGGGCGTATATCCCGGCCTTCTGTTCGCCGCGACGCGGCGCAATCCCTTCGCCATCCTGGGCCGGATCAAAGAGGCGATGATCATGGCGCTGGTGACCCGCAGTAGTGCGGCCACACTCGCGGTGTCGATACGGACAGCCGAACAACGACTTGGCGTGCGGAACAAACTGGCGGGCTTCTCGCTACCGCTGGGGGCGACCATCAACATGGACGGGGTTTGCGTGCACCTGCCGATGTTCGCCGTCCTGGCGGCCAATATGTTCGGCGTCCACTTGACGGCGTCAGGTCTGGCGGTCCTGGTCATCACGACGGTATTGGCGTCGATTGGAGCAGGTGGCGTGCCGGGGGGCAGCCTGATGCTTCTTTTTGTCATCTTGGAAACGATGGGCCTTCAAACCGAACAGGTGGCCATGGTTGTGGCACTGGCGCTGGGCATCAACCCGGTTCTCGATATGTTTGAAACGATGAACAACGTGACCGGCGATCTGGTGTGCACCTACGTGGTGGCCGAAAACGAAGGACTCATCGCATGAACGCTCGCACTTTCTGTGAGGGTGCGTGGAGATGACCGATGAGCGCAGACACACCACCCCTCGATGCCGCGGCCGGTAAACGGTTATCGACCCGCGGGGGACGCAAGGCCCCCGCGGCCAAGCCCGCCGGTTGAGCGCCCGCCGGGAAACCGCCGGAAAAACCTGGACCCTCTTGCGAAGGATGGCGTCGGGCGCAGAACGCCGGCCCCAGCCCGCTACAGGGTGAACAGGAAGCCGAGCCACATCTGTCGACCCTCCCCGAAACGGAAGGTGTCGTAATCATCCTGCCACCGCAGATAGATGCTGAAGTTGCCCTCATTCCCCCCCATCTTCAGACCTGTCTCCAGCGATTGGCCGACCTGCTCATCCGTTGCCAGCAACGCGCGAACGGCTCCCCTCACGTAGGGAGTAATCCACCCCCGCGTATGGAAATCGTAACCGACACCCGCCTCCACATCCCCCCAATAATCGTAGTTGTGGGTCGACGCATAGACCGCGCCTTGGGCAGACCACCTGAGCCGATCGGCCCCGCTCACCCCCAGTCCCACCTGATGATAGTCTTTGATCCGCCCGCTGTGCTCGGCGCCGTGCAGGGAGGCATAGGAATGAAAAACACGCAGATCCAGTGTGTCCAACTCAACACCCACTGACGGACCGACCTTGTAATTCAGACTCTGAATGCCGAATGCCCCGGGAAACGTCACCAGCCCGGCGTAGGTATTGACCGCGAGGGTTTTGTTGTGATCCAGTCGCAGGAGATCGACGTCCACGTTCAAATCACTGCTGCGGCAATCCTTCTTCCCGCCATGAACGTTCACGTTATACCCCCCCCGAATGGTGACTCGTGGAAACTCGTCCACATCGACCCTGGGGCTTCTCGGCGCCGTCTCCATCGCCGAATAACCGGCCCGATCCGTCGATCCGAACGTTCCACGGCCCAGCCCCATCTCCAGACGCACGCCGGCCAGCAACAGGTCCTCTCCCCGGCCCAGTGCATACCAGTCACGAAAACGCTGATACGCCAGAAACGGACTCAGGGACGCCGTCCTGGCCAGACGGACTCGATCACCGATCTCCACCGCCGGATTGTAGACTCCGCCACGTCTGTCGTAGACCGCGGTCAGGTCACCTTGAACATAGAAAACATGATTGCGGACCCGCAGCATATCATGCCTGGCGGCCAGCTTCAGCATGTAATCGTAACTGTTTTCGTGTCTCATCCACACCCGGCTCAAGGAGGCCCCCCAGTCTATCTTCTTGAGCCATGCCGCAGATTCATCGAACGGAATGCCGTCGTCCTTGTGACCCAGCCGCATGCCCCTTGTTTCATATCCGATGCCCAGTTCGTTCCAACGAATCGTGTTTCTCTGATCGTGGGGCAACGCGCGGCTTGGGTTGTGGCACGTGTGGTCCCAGAAGAACCTGATTCGGCCATAGCGGGTCTCATGGCCGATACTGACGTATTCAATGCTGTGATCAAATTGGCTGGGGGACCAGCCAAAAAGGCTGTTCTCCTGAACGGAGAGATGAACGAACAAGTCATCAAGCCTCAGTATGTCAAACTGCACTTGCCGTCGCGTTTTGAAGCGATAGTCCCCCCCGAACACCGCCGCGCACTCCAGCCCGGCCTGCACATCCGTCAGAAGCTCAATCTCTTCGTTGTCGATCTCGAGGGCTTCCTGGGCCGCCCCCCCAAGGCGCTCCTCACGGCCGGAAAACCTCTCGCCGTCGAGTTCCCCGGCCCAAGTGAGGCCGACACACAGAATCCCAAGACCAAGGAGAGCCGATTCTCCCTTCATGGCAAGCCTGCGCCCCCCAACGCGTCTTCCGCTTTCTTCGGTCCGATGTCGATCAGCGGATTCCACCGTTTCCCCTTTCATCGGGCACGAGATGTGTGTGACCGAATGCCGCCGCCCCGACGATTCCGGCCCGGGCCTTGTGTGCACGCCATTGTAAGCACCTCCGGCGCAAAAAGAAAGCCTTCCCTTTCTGAGCGGAAGGCTTGCAGCGCGACTGCATCGGGGCGACAGGACTTGAACCTGCGACCTCTTGACCCCCAGTCAAGCGCGCTAGCCAAACTGCGCCACGCCCCGGATATACGTGTCAACAGCGATTATAACGGTTCGCCCGGACGGTGGCAACACGCCACTTCACGAATCGGCTCCGAATTGCATCCGCACCCCAGAACGCGCGTTCGATCAGACGGGGCGGTGCGGCCCGCGACTGCGGCGACCCCTCGGCATCCCTCGAATCACCCTCTGGGGGGCCAGCCCCCGCATTCCACTCACCGGCCATGATCGCCAGGTCCAGCAGATCCACCCGCCCATCGCCGTTGAAATCCAACCCGTCGCAGCCGGGATGATTGGGATCGCAAGGCGCCAACCAGTGCTCCACCAGCACCCGCAGGTCATCCAGCCCGGCCACCCCGTCGCCCGTCTGGTCCGTCAGGGCCGCGTGCTCCAACACGCGCCCGAGCCTGACCCCGGTCCACTCGGCCAAATCCGCCTCGCCGTGGCCATTGACCGCACTGTCACCCCGCACCCGCACCGTGCCCCGGCCGGGTACAACCGCCACGTTTTGCCGCCAGAGCACCGTTTGACCCGACCCGACGGGCACCGCCCGGACCACCACCTCCGGCCGCACGTGCACCCACCGACACCGCGCATTCATCTCCAGCCGATGCGTCACCGTAAAGGTGATCGGCGTCGCCCCGACCGGACCGAAACGCCACGTCATACGATCGAATCCCGGCCCTGATTCGTGCCGGACCCCGCTCGGTGAAGCCGAACACGAGTTTGCATCCTGCGATACCCACGCCACCGCGTGCAGCGGCCCCACCGGCTCAGCCAGCTCCGTCGAAAGCGTGATTCGCACGTCGAGCGCTTCCAGGCTGCGATCCGGCGTCACGGTCACGGTCGTCGTCACGGCGTCGCCATCCAGAAGCACGTCCCGGTCGATGCTTCGCGATACACTCACAGGCACGTGGCTGAAGC
>DSDH01000198.1 GCA_011055475.1 Phycisphaerales bacterium
ACGCGGGTCTCGACCACGCGCCAGCGATCCTTCGGCCTGTACAGGATGTAGTCAATCTTCCGTGTTGGCTCCACCGCCGGAAAAGTGGGCTCCGGGGCCATCTGCCCGGCGTACGCCCATTGGACCAGGAGCAGCGCCATTGGTTCGCTTTCGGGCGTGGCGTTCAGGTCGCCGGCCAGGATGATCGGTCCCGTGGAATCGGCGTACAGCTCCATCAGGCGGCGGGCCTGCATCAAACGGTTCTCCGGGTCCTCTTGATGGTCCAGATGGGTTCCTACAAACAACAGGTGCTCCCCGTTGGCCAGAGGTACCGTGATCTCCAGGGCGGCCCGCGGCTCGGCCTCGCCCACATAGGGCAAAGGGTGGTTCCTGGCGGCCAGGATCGGAAGGCGCGTGAGGACGGCCTCGCCATAGCCGCCGCCGGAATAGGGCATGGCCTGACCAAAAACGCCCTCCATCCCCGTGCGTCGGCTCAACTCGAACGTCAAATCGAGCCCCTTGGCGCGTTCGGTCTTGTTGTCCACTTCCTGAAGAGCCACCACGTCGGGCTTGAGCCTGTTGATGATCCGGGCCACCGCATCCAGGTTGGACCCGCCCTGTGCATCCTCACCGTGATAGATGTTGTACGTCAGGACGCTGATGCGCGCAGGCCGCGGGGTGGACCCACAGCCGGCCAGGACCACAAGTCCGATCAGAACGTATAGGGCGGTCTTCAGAGCATGTTGGAGGTTCTTCATGGTTCGACGGTCCAAAGCACGTTGACGGTTCCGATTCACGGGCGCCGCAGAGCGTTGCGTTCCCTGCCGACGATTGAACGGCTTATGCGATACATACACCCGCCCACGTGCCATACCCGCCACGCAACTTCTCGACCCCGGCGCCTGGACTCAAGGCAGGCACGTGCGGGGTGACCTTGCCGTATAAGCGGGTCACACCGGCCAATACCGGGGCCGGTTATCTTCTCCGAGTCATTGGCTGTCGTCTCCCGCTACTTCACCGAGTCGTCCAGCTCCAGGCCAAGCTGCTCATAGAGCCGGCGGCGTTGGGCCTTGTCGGTGGTGAGCGTGGCGCGGGCGTAGATCGCCACCTCGCGGGCCTGGGCCCGTGGTACGACGATGACGCCGTCCCCATCGGCCACGATCACATCGCCGGGCATCACCAGCACGCCGCCGCACTCGATGGGCCGATTGACCGACTCGATCTCGTTGCGGCCCGGCCGAATGCCCCGCGTGACCCGACGCAGATACAGCGGAATCCCCTGAGCCGCGATCTCATCCGTGTCCCGCGCTCCGGAATCCGTCACGATCCCCACGCAACCGCGCTTCTTCCAGCCCATAGAGTTGTTCGACCCGATGGTGCCCACGTCCACCGCGTCGGCGTCGTCGAACACCAGCACCGTGCCCGGCCGAATCAGCGGTACGAACGGCTCGCTGGACAGCTCGCTGTACCACTGGCCCACCCAGGCGTCGAACGCCTCGGTCGAGCGGCGACCGGCCGGCGGCCGCTGCGTGGGCACGTACCGCACGGTGACGGCGATACCGACCATCCGGTGGCCAAATCGCTCGGTATCCCGCCACGCCGGGGCGATCGCCGGGTCCATGAGGCCGATGTTCTGCAGGCCCGCCCGATCCATGCCGTCGCTCACATCGGCCACGCGAAGCCCATCGAACAGCTTGAGCAACTCGGCATCCTGGGCCTCGGTATAGGTCGGCGTGGTCATGAAGTTGTAGCCGGCCCGCAACGCCTCCTCGCTCGGCGGCGACGTGGACCCGGCATGACCGGGCAGTCCGACGGCGAGCACCGCCGCCATCGCCGACAGCACCACCCAGCGCCCCACACGCGACATGGCCATTACACCCTGTCTCATCACAGCACCCCTTACTTACACGACCCACCCCCACGATTCTCATACGGGATCAGTATACCGCGCCGCCGCGCCGGCGGACAGGGCCGTCTTACGGGTGATGACCGAGGGGGATACAGGAACCGCGGGCAAGATGCCCTTGTCACGGCGTGGCCGGGTCGCCCCGAAAAAAAGAAGGGCAAGCCTCCGTGCTTGCCTGCCCTTCATATAACCGATGACTCCATCGCCGTCAACGATGCGTCCAATAATCAACCACCAGGACCTTGTCCAGATGAGGCTCCAGAACCTTGACGAAATCCTGGTGGGCCCGATGCGGCAGGTACACCGCTCGATCCGCCTCGGCCTTGAACGTCACGAGAAAGCAATGCGTGTATCCTTGGGCCAGGTTCTCGACGCTCACGTCCGTGCCCCACTCAAAATCGTGGATCTGCGGAATCCGCGACGGCAACGCGGCGAAGGCCTCTTCGATCCGCCGAATATCCTGCGGCGAGGTGCCCTCCTTGAAGCCGAACAGCACGACGTGCCGCAACAATGGCCCGCCCCCAGACGGAGCGAAATCCCGTATGGCGCCGTCTTGTTGGCATCCGATACATACAAAGACCGAAGCGACCAGAAGCCCCGCAAGCAACCCCTTTTTCACGGCTCATCTCCCTGGCGTTGAATCCCCCATCTGATGCGGCATTCTAGGCCCTCCCTGCCCGGCCGTCCAGCGGAAAATCGGCCCCTCGCGAGGCCGGTTTGCCGCGGCCGGTCCTTGCAGGGCCGTAGGGCTCGTGGTATACATAGGTTTTTGGTCCACGAATGAAAAGGGGCGACCCCATGGAAACATCGGAACTGAAGGCCGCGATCGCCGAGCTGGAGGCCCGGGTGCAACACATCCGGGAGTGGCTTTGACGTCGCGAACAAACACACGCAGCGCCAACGCCTGGAGGCCCAGATGGCCCAGCCGGGCTTTTGGGACAACCCCGACGCCGCCCAGAAGGTCGTCACGCAACTCAGCGCGTTGAAGGCCGTTATCGACCCAATCGAAAAGGCGACCACCGCCGTCACCGACCTGCGGGAGCTGTTCGAGCTGGCCGAGGAGGAAGGCGATGAGGACACGCTCGAATCCGTCGAAGCCGAGTTGGACGAGCTTCGCCGCCAGTGCGACAGGATCGAGATCGCCGGCATGCTCAACGGGCCCGATGATCTGCGGGATTGCTTTTTCAGCATTCACGCCGGCGCCGGCGGCACGGAAAGCTGCGACTGGGCCCAGATGCTGCTGCGCATGTACACCCGGTATTTCGAGACAGCCCGGTACAAGTATGAGCAGATGGATCTGACGCCCGGCGAAGAAGCGGGCATCCGTTCGGTCACGCTGCGGGTCCGTGGGCCGTTCGCCTTCGGCAAGCTCTCCTGCGAGGCCGGCGTTCATCGCCTGGTCCGCATCAGCCCCTTCGACGCCCAATCGCGTCGGCACACCAGCTTCGCCGCCGTCGATGTCATTCCCGAACAGGATGAGGTGGATATCGAGATCAACGAGGACGATCTGCGGATCGACACCTATCGCGCCAGCGGCGCCGGCGGCCAGCACGTTAACAAGGTCAGCAGCGCCGTGCGCATCACCCATCTGCCGACGGGCATCGTCGTCCAGTGCCAGAACGACCGCAGCCAGCACAAAAACCGCGCCGAGGCGATGAAGATGCTCATGGCCCGGCTCTACATGCTGGAGAAGCAGAAACGCGACGAGGAGATCAGCAAGCTCTACGGCAACAAGGGCGAGATCGCCTGGGGCAACCAGATCCGCAGTTACGTCTTGCAGCCCTACCAGATGATCAAGGACCACCGCACGGACCACCAGACGGGCAACGTGGACGCTGTCCTGGACGGCGACATCGAGCCGTTTATCGAGAGTTACCTGAAGTTTCGAAGCCAGAAGAAGAGTAAACAGGCCGGTTGAGGAGACCTATGCGACAGATTCTGAAAATCACCGTCCAGACGGCAAAGGACGACCCGCTCAAGATGAAGACGGATGTCTTGGCCGTCGGATTGTTCGAGGACCATACCGGCCCGTTCGCCCGTCGGCTCGACGAGGCCTTGGGCGGCGCCGTGACGCAACTGCGCAGCTTGGGCGACTTCCAGGGTAAAGCCAAGCAAACCGCCCTGCTCTATACGCAGGGGCGCATTCCCGCGAAGCGCGTGCTGCTGACGGGGCTGGGGCCTCGCGGCGAGGGGGACCTGGAGGCCGTGCGGCGGGCCGCGGCCGTCGTGACCCACAAGGTCGTCGAAACCAGGGCCGCCACCGTCGCCCTGGCCATCCATGCCGAGTTCGATGATCGCACGTTCGACGCCGAACGGCTCGGCCGTGTACTGACCGAGGCCGCTCACTTTGGGGCGTATCGGTATGACGAATACGTCACGCCCGAAGGGCCCTCGCGACCGAAGCAGTTGCGGGTCACGCTCATCGAACCCGATGCCGCACGGGCCAAGGGTCTCACATCGGGCCTGCGCACGGGCCAGATCATCGGCGAGGCCCGTAACTGGGCGCGGACGGTCATGAACCGACCGGCCAACATCGTGAATCCCGCCGCCCTGGCCGATGAGGCGCGGAAACTGGCCGCCTCGAATCCCCGTCTGCGCTGCACCGTATGGAACCTGGCGCAGATCCGCCGACGCGGCATGGGGGGCATCCTCGCCGTCGGCCAGGGATCGGCCAACGAACCCCGCTTCATCGTGCTGCGCTACGCGCCCGCCGGTGCCCCGCGGGGCCGGATCGGCCTGGTAGGCAAGGCGATCACGTTCGATTCGGGCGGCATCAGCATCAAGCCGTCGGAGAACATGCACGAGATGAAGTATGACAAGTCCGGCGGCGTGGCGGTCCTCGGCGCCCTGCGGGCCGTCGCCGAGCTAAGACCCGACGTCGAGGTGCTCGGCATCGTCCCCTCCGCCGAGAACATGCCCGGCGGGATGAGCTATCGGCCGGGCGACATCGTCACCACCTACAGCGGCAAGACGGTGGAGATTCAGAACACCGACGCCGAGGGCCGTATGCTCCTGTGCGACGCGATTCATTACGCCGTCGAGCAGAAGTGCGACGCCGTCGTGGATATCGCCACGCTCACCGGGGCCTGCGTCGTAGCCCTGGGTGAGGGCCGGGCGGGCGTGATGGGCAACAACGAGCCTCAGAT
>DSDH01000410.1 GCA_011055475.1 Phycisphaerales bacterium
CCGACGGGACCCTCTACGTGGGTCTGCCGCACCGCGTGGCGGTGTTCCGCGATGGACGGCTGGCCGACCAGTGGGCCGAGCTGGGGCCCGATTCGTTGCTGACGAGCGTTGCGGTGACGTCAGACAGCGTTTTCGTCGCGGACGCCGGCCGCCGGCTGGTCCTTCGCTACGACAAGGCCGGAAAGCTCGTGGCCGAGATCGGACGAAAGGACGCGGCCAGCGATGAGCCCGGCTTCATCGTTCCCAGCGCCTACTTCGACGTGGCCGTCGCCCCCGATGGGCGGCTTCGCATCGTCAACCCCGGCAAGCTGCGGATCGAGGCCTGGTCGTTCGACGGCGAGCAGTTGTTCTGGTGGGGCGAGCCGGGTTTTCACGTTCGCGCCTTTTCCGGGTGCTGCAATCCCACCCATATCGCGATCCTGCCCAACGGCAACGTCATCACCGCCGAGAAGGGCATGCTTCGCATCAAGGAGTATGACACCGATGGGATGCTGCTGAGTGTTGTCGCCGGGCCCGATCAACTCGTCCCGCCCGGCACCGCTGCCGCCGAACTGGCGACGGGTTTTGACGTAGCCGTGGACGGCCGGGGTCGTGTGCTCGTGCTCGACGTGCTGCAGAACCGTGTTCGCATCTTCGTCCGGAAGGAAAGTCCATGAGCCCAAGGGGCCGAGTACGCAACCGTCGGGAGGTGCTGGCCCGGGCGACGCGGTGGGCTACGCTGGGCCTGCTGGGCGGCCTCGTGGCGGGGGCGGCCGCGAGGGACCGGCGGCTTCGCCGGCAGGGCATTTGTCCCAATCAGGGCTTGTGTGCCGGTTGTGGGGTTCTTGGGCGATGCGACCTGCCTCCTGCACGCCAGGCCCGAAGCAATAGGGGGATCGACGATGACCGATGAACCGCCGAAAATGGATCGCCGCCGCTTCTGCGGCCAGAGCGTCTGGGGGCTGTGCCTGGCGGGTATCGGCGGCCTGAGCGGGTATCTGCTCGGTCGCACGCGCCAGCCGGAGACCCGCTGGCAGATCGACCCGACGAAGTGCATTGCCTGCGGCAATTGCGCAACGTACTGTGTCCTGGAGCCATCGGCCGTCAAGTGCGTCCAGGCCTACAAGATCTGCGCGTATTGCGATTTCTGCCCCGGCTTCCTCGAACCCGGCGCCCGACTCGACACCGGGGCCGAGAACGAACTGTGCCCCACCGGCGCGATCACGCGGCATTTTGTCGAGGAGCCCTACTTCGAATACAACATCCTCGATGAGCTGTGTATCGGCTGCGGCAAGTGCGTCAAGGGCTGCGAGGCCTTCGGCAACGCGTCGCTTTTCCTGCAAGTCCACCATGACCGGTGCGTAAACTGCAACGAGTGCGCCATCGCCGCCGCGTGTCCGTCCGACGCCTTCGTTCGCGTCCCTGTCGACCGGCCCTACCTGCTCAAGGGCGTCGAGGAGCACGCATGAGTCGTGGCGTACTGGCCATCGCAGTCCTGGCCGTGCTCGTGCCCTGCACCGTGACGTGGGCAATCGAGCGTTTCCCACCGCCGGATTTCGAAAGCGGTTATGAGATGCCCCCCACGCAAGCGCCTGATGCACGGCCCGGCGTGTGGCAGTATCTCGACGTGGCTGTCCTGCTGGCGGCGCTGAGCGTGGCGGCATGGCTTGTCCACCGCCTGCGCAGCCGCCGCGGTGTATTCCTGCTTATGCTGTTTTGCCTGGCGTATTTCGGCTTCTGGCGGAAGGGGTGCGTCTGTCCGATCGGGGCCATCGGCAACATCGCCTGGGCCGCGGGCGATCCAAACTATGTCGTGCCCATAGCGGCGGTGCTGTTTTTCGCGCTGCCGCTGGTTTTCGCGCTCTTTTTCGGGCGGGTTTTCTGCGCGGCGGTGTGTCCCTTTGGCGCGATCCAGGACCTGGTACTGGTGCGCCCCATAATGATTCCGACGTGGCTGGAGGCGGCGCTGCGGCTGGGGGCCTACGTGTATCTGTCCGCGGCGGTGCTGCTGGCCTTTACGGGCAGCATGCTCTTGATCTGTCGCTACGATCCGTTCGTGCCGATCTTCCGCCTGGGCGGATCGTTCAATATCTTCGTGCTGGGCGCGGCCTTCTTGGTCGTGGGGCTGTTCATCGGCCGCCCGTATTGTCGGTTTCTGTGCCCCTACGGAGTGATCCTGCGGGCCCTGAGTCGGCTGAGCCGCCACCGCGTCACGATTACGCCCGATGAGTGCATCCGATGCCGGCTGTGCGAGGATTCCTGCCCGTTCGGGGCCATCGAGCCGCCCACGGCCGAGTGGTCCGAGGCCGACTACAAGGTCGACAAGCGCCGCCTGGCCCTGTTGCTGCTGGCGGCGCCCGTGCTGGTCGGGGTCCTGGCTTGGGGCGGCGCAGCGCTGGCCGGGCCGCTGTCGCGGACCCATCGCCAGGTGCGGCTGGCCGATGAGGTGTTTTTGTTCGATGCGGGCAAGATCACGGAGATCACCGACCCTATCAAGGCCTTTCGCCGCACCGGTCGGCTGACCGAGGACCTCTACGCCGAGGCCCGCGCGATTCAGAACGAGTTCCGCTGGGGCGGCGCGCTGGCCGGGGGCTTCGTGGGGCTGGTCGCCGCCGGCAGCCTGGTGGGGCTGAGCATCCGCTGGCGGCGGAACGATTACACGGCCCACGCAGGCGGCTGTCTGGCCTGCGCTCGGTGTTTCGCGTATTGCCCGCGACACCACGTGCATAAGGGACACGCCGCGCCGGCCCACGCCATCGCCCCCGATCGCTTCATCCTCGCGAACGCGCAAGGGGCCGCACCGGAGGGGACCCGTCCATGACCCACGATTCGACCCATGATGTGAACATGAACGAGACGACGCAAGACGCCCCGAACGAGGTCGGCACCGCGACCCGAGCAGCTCAGGCCGCCGCGGCGGTAGCGGGTCTGTTCGCCTTGGTTGTCGCCGGTCTGCTGGTCGGCAACTGGGTGGAGATGTACTTCATCTTCCCGCGACAGGAAGAGCGGCTGGTCGAGATGAAGCAGGCCGTCATCGCCAATCCCGACGATCAGCAACTGGTGGAGCGCGTCCGGATGATCGACCTGCGCCTCCGCGAAAAGCGATTCCGTCGCCAGGACTTCGTCCAAAAAGGCGGCTATCTACTGTTGGGCTGTGTCACCGTTTGCCTGGTCGCGCTCAGGCTGGCCCAGTGGTTTCAGTTCCGCTGGCCCGTTCCGACGGGGCCTGCGGACGCCTCGGCTCGGCAGGTGCGCCAAGGCCGATTGGCCCGGCTGGCGGTCACTGCCGCCTTGGTCTTTGTCGCCGTGGCGTGGGGTGTGGCGGTGCTCTGGCCCCTGGTCCGCTTCGACGTGGACACCGGGCCGACCGTTGCGCCGTTCCCCACGATGGAGGAGGTGCAGGCCCAATGGCCGACCTTCCGCGGGCCCCAGGGTCTGGGCGTGAGCCGGCACGCCAACGTGCCCACGGAGTGGGATGCCGCCAGCGGCAAGAATATTGCATGGAAAACGCCCCTGGATGGCGAAGACGGGGGCATTCAAACCCTGCCCGGTTTCAACTCGCCGGTGGTTTGGGGCGATCGCATCTTCTTTTGCGGCGCCACGGAACAGCAACGGCAGGTGTACTGTTTTGACCTGGAAACCGGCAAGGCCCTCTGGACCGCCGACATCCCCACGCAGGCCGTTCTGCCGGAGGACTGGCGCCTCATGGAAGACACCGGCTACGCGGCCTGTACGATGGCCACCGATGGTCGACGGGCCTATGCGATCTTTCCCACCGGCGATATCGCCGCGGTTGACCTGAATGGCCGAGTCGTCTGGAATCGAAATCTCGGTGTGCCCGACAGTGCTTACGGGTATGCCTCCTCGCTGACCATGTATCAGGACATGGTGCTGGTGCAGTTCGATCAGTCTGAAGACGACCAAGGCAATCCCCGCTCGAAGATGCTCGCGCTGGACGCCGGCACGGGCCAAACCCGGTGGGAGCAGCCCCGACCGGTGCGTGATTCGTGGACCTCGCCCGTCGTCGCCCGGGTTGGCGACGCCTGGCAGCTCATCACGGCCGCCGAGCCCCAGGCCATCGCCTACGATCCCGCCGACGGCCGCGTGCTTTGGACCGCCGAGGAGATCATGGGTGATTTCGCCCCGTCGCCCATCGTGGTCGGCAACCTCGCCCTGATCGTGGAGGTCTATAACCGCCTGATCGGCATCCCCGCCAATCAGACCGGCGATTTGTCGCAAGAGATGACGACCATCGCCGAGGACAATCTGCCGGATATTACCAGCCCGGTCTCCAACGGCACGCTCCTGTGGATGATCGCCACGGAAGGCGTGTTGAGCTGCTGGGATCTGACGGCGACCGTCGAGGACCCGGCCGAATGCATGCTCTACGATCACGAATACCGCCGGGAATCGTTCTATGCCTCACCGGTCCTGGCCGGCGACCGCCTGTACGTGCTCGGCGCCAAGGGCACGATGCACGTGATTGACGCCGGCCGCGAGTTCAAGGAGCTGGCGGCCTGTCCGCTCGACGACGCCTGCCATGCCTCGCCGGCCTTCGTGGACGAACGCATCATCATCCGCTCGGCCCGCTTTCTGTGGTGCATCAAGGCCCAACCATGACGCAGACCGCCGACTGGAGCTATGTGGACCAGTGCGTTGAGCGCATCGGCGCCACGGAAGACAAGGTCCTGCCCCTCCTGCAGGACCTGCAGCGGCACTACGGGTATCTGCCGACGTCCGCGCTGGAGCGGCTTTGCGAGATCACCGAAATCACCCCCGCGGCCGTCGCGGGGATCAGCACGTTTTACGATCAATTCCGGCATCGGCCCTGCGGCGAGCACACCGTGCGGGTCTGCATCGGCACCGCCTGTCACGTCAAGGGCGCCCAGACCGTCTACGAGGGCTTCCTGCGGCACCTGGACATCCCGCCCGGGGAGGATACCGATACCGACGGCCTGTGGACGATCGAGCGTGTCGCGTGTTTGGGTTGCTGCACGCTGGCGCCGGCCGTGCAGATCGGCCCGGTGACCTACGGGCACGTGAC
>DSDH01000631.1 GCA_011055475.1 Phycisphaerales bacterium
ACCGTCGTTGTCTTCAGCCCGCCCCGACGCGCCGCCGACGTTCGAACAGCCAAGCCGGGGCGTAGGACTATAGCCCATTTGCCAGGGACCGGCAACATTTTTCCATGCTTTGCGACAGTGGAATCAATCAATCGACGGCGCAAAAGAACGGCGTGCGAAACCCACACGCCGGGACGATACACGCCGTTCCACCGATCAATTCAGCAGGCTTTTGGCCAGATCCACCGCCGACGCCGCATCCGGGGCGTATCCATCGGCGCCGATCTTGTCGGCGAAGTTCTGCGTGACCGGGGCACCGCCCACCATGACCTTGGTGCCCAGGCCCGACTCGCGGATGGCCTGAATCGTCTTTTCCATGGCCGGCATGGTCGTGGTCAGCAAGGCGCTGAGCCCAACGACTTGGGCGCCGGTCTCCTTGGCCCGAGCCACGAAGTCGGCCGGCGACACGTCCACGCCCATGTCCACGACCTCAAAGCCTGCCCCCTTGAGCATCATCACCACCAGATTCTTGCCGATATCGTGCAGGTCGCCCTGCACCGTGCCCATCACGGCCTTGCCCATCGGCTGCACACCGGCCTCCACCAGCTTGGGC
Organism: Phycisphaerales bacterium; assembly: GCA_011055475.1. GTDB lineage: Bacteria > Planctomycetota > Phycisphaerae > Sedimentisphaerales > Anaerohalosphaeraceae > DSDH01. The sequence continues at coordinate 593 of DSDH01000631.1, forward strand.
TCCAGAACCTCCATGGCCATTTTCATCGCCCGGGCGGCGATCAAGACCTCCGGGATGTACACCTCATTGGCTTTGAATCGCTTTCCAATGACGTTCATCCCGGCGATGAGTCCTTCGCCCAGGATCGTCTCGGGCGCCATGCCCTCGGCCAGCGCGCTCTTGGTCACGGCGACCGCCGTACTCTGGTCCCCTTCGATGATCGCTTCGGATAGCGCCTTGAGATCTGCCATAATTGGTCACCTCGAATCACCATTTTCCATTAGCTTGCGTCGCTCTCATTGTGGGCTTCCCGCCCAGGCAATCAAGTCCTTATCGTCGATTTTCGCCGCGTGGAAGCAACCCGAACGCCCGCGTCGACGACGGCAAGCAAGCAGACGGCGCAAAGCCCGGCAGCCCCGACTCGGGCAAATTTTTGAGTGGAAAAAGCCGCCCCGACCGTTATGATGAGGGTTCTTTTTCGGTGGCCCGACGTGTGACTCCGCCGCCACGGCGGTGTGTGAATGACCCGTGATGATTCGAAGAACGAGTGAACTGCAGAGGGTGCCCATGAGCCACTATATTGTGCTGGTCAAGCAGGTGCCGGACGTGTCCCAGATCACGGACAACGCGTTCGACCCGGAAACCGGAAACCTCATCCGGACGCGATTGCCCAGCGTGATCAACGAGCACGATGCCCAGGCGCTGGCCTTCGCCCACCGTATGCGGGCCGACGCCGGCGATAAGAACGCCAAGATCGTGTGCCTGTCGATGGGGCCGCCCATGGCCGAGGAGGTCCTGCGGTACAGTCTGGCGCGCTGCGCCGACGACGTGGTGCTGCTGACCGATCGGGCCCTCGGCGGTGCCGACACGGTCGCCACGGCCAACCCGCTGGCCCACGGCGTGCGCAAGATCGTCGCCGAGCAATTTGGCGGCAGCGACGACTACTACGTCATCGCGGGCATGCAATCGGTCGACGGCGATACGGCCCAGGTGCCCGCACAACTGGCCGAGGAGCTTGGTCTGCCCTGCATCGCCTACGCCACCGAGGCCAAGCGCGCCAACGGCGGCTTTCGCTTCACCCGCATCATCAGCGGCGGCAGTCAGGTCGTCGAGGCCAAGAAGCTGCCCGTGGTCGTCACCGTGGCCAAGTTCGAATGGCCCGTTTACCCGACCTTTCTCCGCAGCCGCAAGGCGTACAAGACCCAAATCGCTCAGTGGACGGCGTCGGACATCCAGGCCCAATACATCGGCGTCAAGGGCTCCAAGACCCGTGTGATCCGCGTGTTCCCTCCGGGCAAGACCACCCGCAAGTGCCGACACGTCGAGGACGTCGCCGAGCTGGCCCGCATTCTGCTTGAAGCCGCGGCGGCCGACGTCGAGGCCAAGGAAACCGAGTCCGAGAAAAAGCGACATTATCTGCTGCCGGCCGATCGCGAGGACCCGTTTGACCGCAGCTTCGAAGGGCTCGAACGGGAGGCCGAGGAATACACCCTGCTCGTGAAGATCCTCCGGGAACTGGGAGTCACCGATGTGTCCAACCTCGACGATGCCACGAAGGAAAAGATCGTCGAAAAGGCTGACGGCGTCTTTCGCATCAAGACGCTGGAGGACATGCTTGAGGGCCTTCGGCTGACCGAACCCAGTTATAAGGGTGAGGTCTGGGTCTGCGCCGAGCATGATGGCCAGTCGCCGAACGCGGCCACGTTCGAACTGCTGGGCAAGGCCCGCGACTTGGCCGACTCGCTGCGGGTCCCCTGCGGCGTCGTGATCGCCGGGCGGCAGGTTCGCCCCATGGCCAAGGACCTCATCGCCGCCGGGGCCGATAAGGTCTACGCCCTGGAGCATCCCCTCCTGGAGCGGTTCGACCCCACCGCCTATCGCAAGGTCATCGCCGATTGCATCGCCAAATATCAACCCCAGATCGTGCTCTACGGAGCCACGCCGCAGGGACGGGTGCTGGCGCCGATGGTGTCTTACCGCCTGCAGTGTGGCCTGACCGCCGACTGTACCGGTCTGGCGATCAATGACAGCAGCCGCAAGGGCCAGATCGCCTGCCTCTTCCAGACGCGACCGGCGCTGGGCGGCAACGTGATGGCCACGATCTGCACCAAGGACTCCACCTGCCAGATGGCCACCGCCCGGCCCGGTGTGATGCGGGCCCTGCTGCGGGATGAAAGCCGCACCGGCGACGTCATCGCCGATCCCGTCGAACTGACCGAGGACGACGTGAGCCTGCGGATCATCCGCACGGAAATGGGCACGGGCGAGGTCAATTTCGACGCGGATGTGATCGTTTCGGGGGGCAAAGGCCTGCAGGACCGCGACAACTTCGACCACCGCATTCGCAGCCTGATGGAGGCGGTCGTCGCATGCACCGGGGCGTCGGTCGAGATGGGCGCCTCGCGCACGGCCGTGGAACAGGGGTTCACCGAGCGGATTCATCAGGTCGGCCAGACCGGTACGGCCGTCGGGCCCAAGCTCTACGTCGCCCTGGGAATCTCCGGGGCCATCCAGCACATGATCGGCGTGGCCAACACCGAGACCATCGTCGCGATCAACACCGACCCGAACGCGCCGATCTTCAAGCACGCCGACTACTACATGGTCGGCGACGTAAACCAGATCGTCCCGCAACTCGTGCAGGCTATCCAGGCCGCCGGCTGAGACCACCGCGTACGGGGATTTCGACACAAGCACTGTGGATAACGGAAGGCGCAACGCAATGTCAAACGACAGTTCCCTGAACCATACCTCCGTGTTGATCGTCGGGGCCGGCCCGGCGGGATTGTCCGCCGCGATCGCCCTCAAGAAGGCCGATCCCGAGGCCGAGGTCGTCGTCGTCGACAAGGCGGCCGGACCCGGCCATCATAATCTGTCCGGCGCGGTCCTGGAGCCCGAAGCCCTGCACAAGCTGCTCGACCCGGTCGCCCCGGACTGGCGCGAGAGCGAGTCGGCCAAGAAGGTGCTCGTCAGCAAGGTCGAGAAAGACGACGTGCTCTTTCTGCTCGGCGACGGCATGGCCTTCAACATCATGAAGCTGATCCACATGGCCAAGGGAATGGGCCTGGCCTTCGGGCAGATGGTGCACCAGGGCGACTACATCTGCTCAGTGGCCCAATTGACCGCCTGGCTGTGCGATATCGCCAAGTCCCTCGGCGTGGAGGTCCTGCACGGGTTCGCCGTCGAGGACATCCTCTATGACGCGGCCACCGGAACGACCTCAGGCGTCAAACTCGTCGATCAGGGGCTGGATAAGGAGCGACGGCCCCAAATCAACTACACGCCGGGCGAGACGGTCACCGCCGACGTGATCATGATCGCCGAAGGCTGTGACGGTCTGCTGGCCGAGAAGTTCATCGAGCGGGCCGCCCTTCATCGCGACGCCCAACAGCTTTACTCGGTCGGCGTCAAGGAGCTCATCCGCGTCAGCGATGAGCAGTACGCCCGGTTCGGCGACGGCCACGTGGTGCACGCCATGGGCTACCCGATCTGGACGCCGGTCATCGGTCCGGGGATGTTCGGCGGCGGCATCATGTACGCCATGGGCGACAACCGCATCGCCGTCGGCATGATCGTCGGGCTGGACTGGAAGTACTGCGATTTCAATCCGCAGGACGCCCTGACCCGCTTCAAGCAGCATAAGTTCGTGCAATCCTTCATCGAGGGCGGCCAGGTCATCGAGGCCGGCGCCAAGATGATCCCCGAAGGCGGCCTGCGGGCCGTGCCTCGCGATCCCGACACGGGCGCCGTGGGCAAGGGCAATGTGCTGCTGCTGGGCGACAGTGCCGGCTTCGTGAACATGTGCAAGATCAAGGGCCTGCACAACGCGATCGAATCGGGCATGGCCGCGGCCAGGGCCCTGATCGAGACCCGCAATGAACCGACGCGGGCGGCCCAGGCCTATGCCCGGCAATTGGAGGAGGCCGGGGTAATCGCGGAGATGACGACCGCCGAGAACTTCCGCCAGACCGTGGCCAAGTTCGGCCCGCTGCAGGGCATGCCCCTGAGCGTGCTCGGCCGATGGTTGCCGGCCTTCAACATCGAGCCTGACTGGCAGACCATGACGACCGCCCGCTATCGGCTCAAGCCCTCGGTCAAGTTCGACAAGGACACCTTCACCGCCGTCGCCGCCACGGAGCACCGCGAGGAGGAGCCCTGTCACCTGCTGATTCTTGACGAGACGATTTGCGTGGAAAAGTGCCTGCCCAAGTTCGGGGCCCCGTGCATCACGTTCTGTCCCGCGGGCGTCTACGAGAAGATTCACGACCAGCCCAAGCCGGCCAACCCCAGCAACTGCCTGCACTGCAAGACCTGTCAGCGCAAGTGCCCCTTCGACAACATCCGCTGGACCGTGCCGGAAGGCTCGGGCGGCCCGCGCTACAAGACCATGTAATCGACGACGTCGACATGATCCCGGGCGAAGGGCTCGTTCCCTTCGCCCGTTG
>DSDH01000436.1 GCA_011055475.1 Phycisphaerales bacterium
CATCCCGCCCGGGGAGGATACCGATACCGACGGCCTGTGGACGATCGAGCGTGTCGCGTGTTTGGGTTGCTGCACGCTGGCGCCGGCCGTGCAGATCGGCCCGGTGACCTACGGGCACGTGACCGCCGAGACCGTCGGCAACGTGCTGGATGACTATCTGCGTTTTGAGAAGACCCGACGGGAGGGACGAGGCCGCAAACAACGCCGTCGCGACAACGGACCGCCCGAGGGGGAAATCCGCGTCGGGCTGGATTCCTGCTGCCAAGCGGGGGGAAATGCGCGACTGCGCGATGCCGTCCGGCAGGCGCTGGAGGAGACCCACATCCGCGCCCGACTCAAGCACGTCGGCTGTATCGGCGTTTGCTACCAGACGCCGATGATGGAGCTCGTGCTGCCCGACGGCGCCTCGCATCTTTACGCCCGCGTGCATCCGGCCGACGTGAAGGCGATTCTCCTGCACCACTTCCGCCCAGGGGGTCTGATCCACCGCGCCGCCCAGGTCGTGTCCCGATCGCTGGACGTGTTGCTCAACGCCGGCGCCGACGCCGATCCCCATCGTTATCACGTCGAACCCCGCGAACGCCAAGCCACGGACGCATCCGACCGCCAAGTCCACATCGCCACGGAGCATCTCGGTGTGGTCAGCCCGACGGACATCGACGAGTATGAGCAGTTGCACGGATTCCGGGGCCTTCGCCGGGCGATCCATGAACTGCCGGCCGATGCCATCCTGGCCGAGATCGAGACGTCCGGGCTGCGCGGCCGCGGCGGGGCGGGTTTTCCCGCCCATCGCAAGTGGCGGACGGTCCGCGATCAGCCCGGCGACGTCAAGTACCTCGTCTGCAACGGCGATGAGGGCGACCCGGGGGCGTTCATGGACCGCATGCTCATGGAGTCCTATCCCTTCCGGATCATCGAGGGCATGACCATCGCCGCCCAGGTCATCGGCGCCGAGCAGGGTTTCCTCTATATCCGCGCCGAGTACCCCCTGGCCCTGGATCGCATGGGCAAGGCGCTGGACCTATGCCGCCAGAGAGGTTTTCTCGGCGACGACATCCTGGGCTCGGGCCGCCGGTTCGACATCCGCATCGTCGCCGGGGCCGGGGCGTTTGTCTGCGGCGAGGAGTCGGCCCTGCTGCAATCCATCATGGGCCGTCGGGGCATGCCCCAACTGCGTCCGCCCTACCCGGCCGAGCGCGGTCTGTGGGGTCGGCCCACCCTGATCAGCAATGTTGAGACGTATGCCGTCGTACCGTGGATCCTGCGCAACGGCGGCCGGGCCTTTGCGCAATTCGGCACGGCCAACAGCCGCGGGACCAAGGTCTTCTCCCTGGCCGGGAAGGTGGCCCGGGGCGCGCTGATCGAGGTGCCCATGGGAATGACCCTGCGGCAGATCGTCGAGGAGATCGGCGGGGGCATCGGCCGTGGTCTGGGCTTCAAGGCCGTGCAGGTGGGCGGGCCCTCGGGCGGATGCGTGCCGGCGCACCTGGCCGACGTGCCCGTGGACTACGAATCGCTCACGGCCGTCGGCGCGATGATGGGCTCCGGGGGGCTGGTGGTGCTGGATGAGTCCGACTGCATGGTGGACATCGCGCGGTATTTTCTGCAGTTCACGCAGAACCAGAGTTGCGGCAAATGCACCCCGTGTCGAATCGGCACGCGGCGGATGCTGGAGATTCTCAACCGACTCTGCACGGGCCAGGCCCGACCCGACGACCTCGAACGGCTGGAAGGCCTCGCCCACCAGATCAAGGCCTCCAGCCTGTGCGGCCTGGGCAAGACCGCCCCCAACCCCGTGCTCAGCACCCTGCGCTACTTCCGCGAGGAGTACGAGGCCCACCTGGCCGGTCGTTGCCCCGTCGCCAAGTGCCGCGAACTGATTACCTATTCGATCACCGATGATTGCATCGGCTGCACGTTGTGTGCCCAGCACTGCCCCGTCGGTGCGATCGCCGCCCGGCCCCACGAAAAGCACGAGATCGACACCGGCAAGTGCATCCGGTGCGGGGGCTGCAAGGCCGTGTGTCCTGAGAACGCCGTTCACGTGGAATGAGGTGCTCCGCCGCCGTGATCACGCTGACCATCGACAACCAGAACGTTCAGGTCGAGCCGGGAACGACGATCCTGCAGGCCGCCGCCCGACTGGGCATCGACATCCCCGCGTTGTGCCACCGCGACGGCTGCGAGCCGTCCACCAGTTGCATGGTCTGCGTTGTGCGGGTCAACGGCTCGGCCAATCTCGTGCCGTCCTGCGCCACACGGGTGACGGAGGGCATGGTCGTCGAGAGCCAGGTCCCCGACGTGATCGAGGCGCGGCGGACCGCCCTGGAGCTGCTGCTCAGCGATCACGTGGGCGACTGCATGGGTCCGTGCACGCTGGGCTGTCCGGCGGGGATGGACATCCCGCGTATGATCCGCCAGATTATGGGCGGTGACCTGGCCGGGGCGATCCGCACCGTCAAGGCCGATATTCCGCTGGCGGCCGTGCTCGGACGCATCTGTCCGGCCCCGTGCGAAAAGGCCTGCCGCCGCACCCGGTACGACGGGGGTGTGGCGATCTGCCTGCTCAAACGCTACGTGGCCGACGTGGACCTGGCCTCGGAGCATCCTTTCGTGCCGGACTGTGCCGCGCCCAACGGCCGGCGCGTGGCCATCGTCGGGGCCGGCCCGGCGGGTTTGTCGGCGGCGTACTACCTGGCGCAGAAGGGCTACGCGTGCAACGTGTACGACGATCGCAAGCGGCCCGGCGGCAACCTGCAGGCCGAGGAACTTCGCGACAAGCTCGCCGATCACGTTCTGCACAACGAGATACACACGCTGCTGCGGACGGGGTTCGTGTTCATGGGCAGGACTCGCGTCGGGGGGGACCTTTCCTGGGCCGAGGTCGTCGACCGGCATGATGCCGTGTTCCTGGCGATGGGGCGCTGCGAGCCGCGGGACGCGGCACACCTGGGTCTGGCGATGAAGGATGACGCCCTGGTGGTCAACCGGCGCACCGGCGCGACGGGCGTGGCGAAGATCTTCGCCGGAGGCAACGTGTCGGGTCCGCAACGACGCCTGGCCGTGCGGGCCGTGGCCGACGGCCAGCGGGCCGCCGAGTCCATCGACCAGTTTCTCAGCGGCCGGCCCGTGACCGGGCCTGCCATGCCGTTTAACAGCCGCATGGGACGGCTGCTGGAGGGGGAGATGGAACTGTTCCTGGGGCACGCCAGTGGCGCCGGTCGCGTGAGCGACGTGAATTTCCACACGGGCCTGACCGCCGAGCAGGCCCTGGCCGAGGCGAAACGGTGCCTGCGCTGCGATTGCCGCCGCGCCGACGACTGCAAGCTGCGCCTGCACGCCCAGGCCCTGGCCGCCGACGCTTCTCGTTACCCCGCCGACCGACGCTCCTTTGTGCAGATACGCGACCATCCGGAGGTGATCTACGAACCGGGCAAATGCATCGACTGCGGTCTGTGCATCCAGACAGCGCGGCAACACGGCGAACGCCTGGGGCTGACCTTTATCGGGCGCGGCTTCGACGTGCGCGTCGCGGTGCCCTTCAACCGCTCGCTCGCCGAGGGCCTGCGGGCCTGCGCCCGCGCATGCGTCGACGCCTGTCCCACCGGCGCCCTGGCCGTGCGGGACGCCCTGCCGCCGGGATCGACGCCCCCATGACCGCTCGTCAAATCTGCGAGCAGGCCAGCGGTCGCAACACGATGTTGTGAATCTTCGAGACGGTGTCCGCGTACTGCGGATCGGCCTTGAGTTTGTCCCACTCGGGATCGGCGACGAACTTCTGCCAGCCCACCCGCAACGCATTCTGATCGGGGAACGACAGCATGTATGTCAGGTTGGGCAGATTCTTGCCGATGAGCATCTCGCCGAAGAACACGGGGCTCAGGCCGGTTTTGCGGAAGATGGCGATCTCGCCGCCCTTGTTGAACATGTCGATCTTCTTCTGCCCGGCGAGCACGCTGTGGCTCTCGTAGCAGCGCAGTTGGAAGACCCGTTCGGGCCGACGCGGCGGAACCTCCAGCTTCGGTACCCCCTCAAACGCCAGCAGCAGCGAGCTCTCGATCCGCTCGTAGCCCTTCTTGGCACTGGGCACCTCCAGAAACGCGCGGCCATCCCGGCGGAAGGCCTCGTCGGCCAGCATCCGCGCCGTGGCCGTGGCGACCGAATCAAGCGTCTGGTGCGGCATCAGCACGTACACCGTCAGGTCGCTGGCGTCCTCCAGCGGCGTAAACACCCCCACCGGATTGATCCCGATGCGGTTCATCGCCGGCAGCGCCGCGTCCCGCAGAAAGGCCACGAGGGCCTTTTGCTGGGCCTCACCGGCCACCCTGTAAAGCCGCAGCTCATAGAACTCCCTGCCCGGGACGGCGGCCGCATCGGTCAGGGCCGCCGGTAGCACGGCCGCACCGGCGGTCAACGATGAGGCGGCGAAGAATTGACGTCGGTCCATTCCGGATCCTCCCGAATCAACGGTTCCTTGCGTTCCAGGCGTCATCGCCGGTTCTGTCCTACTGCCGCCGACTATAGCCGGACGGACCTCCAAAGTCCAGCCGCCTTGGTGCAAAACCGCCCGCTCGCGCCGTCGTCAGTTCTTGATCGGCAACAGGATGATATTACGGAACTCCGTGGGCGAGCCCTCCGATTGCAGGCAGATCTTGCCCGGCGTGTGCCAGCAGTCCGTGCCCACATTTTGCAGCAGTCCGTTGACATAAATCCGCAGGTCGCCCTTGTTCAGGTAGATTTCGTACTCGTTCCAGCCGCCGACGTCCTTTTCGTTCGTCGGATGCAGCTTGACCGTGTGTCGGCCACGGGTGCGATCCGGATCAACCTTCATCGGAAATTCGTCGATGTTCCAGATGTCACCCATGCTGTGGAACTGGCCCTGGGCCTCGATCGAGCGCGGCCAGACCTTGTCCGGGCCGGTCATCCGCAGCAGCACGCCGCTGTTGCCCCGCCCCATGTGCCGCAGTTGCAGGCGCAACACGTAATC
>DSDH01000344.1 GCA_011055475.1 Phycisphaerales bacterium
ATCCACGATGAGAAGCACCTGTCCTTCATCCAGGGCGGGGGGCACGGCGGTTCCCATCCGCATCTGGTCAACGAGTTTCTAACCGCGCTGAATGAAGACCGCGATCCCTGGCCCAACGCGGTGCAGTCGGCCAACTGGACGTGCGTCGGGCTGTGCGCCCACGAGTCCGCCCAGAAGGGCGGGCAGATCGTCCACTTACCCGAGTTCACCCGCCCGTAGAAGGTGGATGGACGGCGCCGCGACAGACCGCTGCGCGGTCCCGTCAGCGCAAGGGCCTCGCGCCCGAAACAGAACAGGCCCACGATCCATCCGGGGCATGGGCCTGTTCTGCCGGTCTGGTCCGCCCGATGTCAGACCATGTCTTTGAGATTCTTCAAGGGCCGAATCTTCACCACGTTTCGCGCGGGCTTGGCCTTGAAGGTGGTCTCTTCCCCCGTGAAGGGGTTGATCCCCTTGCGGGCCTTGGTGGCGGGCTTGCGGACAACCATGATCTTCATGAGTCCGGGGACGGTGTAGGCCCCGGGGCCGTTGCGTCCCAGACTCTTCTTGACCTGGGTCGCCATGGCCTCAAACACGGCGTTGACGTTCTTCTTCGTCAGTCCCGTGGCATCGGCGATGCCCGACACGACCTCGCTCTTACTCATCGGCTTCACAGCTTTCTTTGCCATTCCATGCTCTCCTTGCACTCGAACTGATTCTTGAACAATCCCTTCGGCCACGGGTTCCACCGAGCCGGACCTTCCGGCGTTTGACCAGCAATCTATCGAAGATTGAGAGGTTGTCAAGCAGGAAAAGGGCCAGGGAATAAGTCCGTGGGGGATTTGACCTTGACCTCATGGGGGCCGCCGGGTATGACCATCCGCCGGGGCACGCGGGCGCCGCCGGACGTACAGGAGTGATGGGCTCGCCAAAAGAGCGCCAACGCCGAAAGGCCGTCTGATGCAGCAGACCGGGCAGATCGCGGATAGGCCGAAGCGATCGCGCCGCCGACGGAGGCTTTGGGGCCTGTTGGCGGCCATTGTCCTGGTCGTGCTGGTCGATGCCTGGATCGTGGAGCCCCGCTGGATCCGCATCCGGCACGTGCCGCTGGCGGCGGAACCGACGATGCGACTGGTACACATCAGCGACCTGCACTACAAGGGCGATCAACGGTACCTGCAGCGCATCGTCCGCCTGATCAATCGGCTCGAACCGCAATACGTCTGTTTCACCGGCGATCTGATCGAGGATGCCGACAACCTCGACGCGGTGCTGGGTGTCCTGGGGCGGATCCAATGCCCCGTCTTCGGGGTGCCGGGCAACCATGACTGGCACAGCCGGGCGCCGGCCTCGCGGATCGACGAGGCCCTGCGGCGAGACGGCGGGCGATGGTTACGGGACGAAGCCATTACCGTCAACGGCGCGACCTTCTACGGCGCCACGGGGCACAGCCGCCGCAGGACTCTGCCGGCCGACACGGGCAAGAACGTGCTTCTGTGTCACTACCCGGATATTGTCCACGCCGTAGCCGATCAGCGGTACGACCTGATCCTGGCCGGGCATTCCCATGGCGGGCAGGTGCGGCTGCCCTGGGTCGGCGCGCTGTATCTGCCCAACCGCGTGGGACCCTACGACCGCGGGTTACACCAAACACCGGTCGGGCCGTTGTATGTCAATTGCGGCCTGGGCACGTTCAGGCTGCCCGTCCGGTTCTTCTGTCGGCCCGAGATTACCGTCATCTCCTTCTGATTCCGGCAAACCTGCCCGGGCCCCGCTGGAAAACGTTCGGTCAAGCCGATAGAATACCGCCATCGCAGGACCTCTTCGAAAGGACCCGGCCATGCATGAACTCGAACAGCTCGGCCGACTGATCGTCAGTCAGCGTAAGGAATGGGGCGAGATACTCTCCGGGTTCGAGACGCGCAACAAGTACATCGTGTTCGACGACGCGGGCCGCGAGGTTTACCTGGCGTTCGAGGAGGGCGGTTCGCTGCTGATCCGCTGGTGGCTGCGCGCGCTGCGACCGTTCGAGATCGTCCTCCTGACGCCGGATCGGCAACCCGTCCTTCGCATCCACCGGCCCTTCCGATTTTACTTTCACCAAGTGCAGGTTCGAGACGCCGCCGGGCGTCCGCTGGGGACCATTCGGCGACGGTTCTCTGTGCTGCGGCGACGCTACGACGTGCTGGACGACCAGGGGCGTGTGGTCTATGAGCTGTTCGGACCACTCGTGCACCCGTGGACGTTTGAAATCCGTCGCGATGAGGACGTCTTCGGGCGGATCACGAAACGCTGGTCGGGACTGGGCAAGGAGGTGTTCACCGATGCCGACAACTTCGGCGTCGAATGGCCCGAGGACTGGCCCGTGACGATCAAGGCGCTGCTGCTGGGGGCGGTCTTTCTCATTGACTTCGTGCACTTCGAGAATACCGGCAACGATTGATAGGGCATGAGGAGGCAATGATGGACGGCGAGTTCGGCGGCGACAAAAAGATGCCCATGACCACGTGGCTGGCGCCCCTGGAGCGGCGGCTCATCGACGCCTGGACACCGCGGTTCCCCGCGTGGATCGAGGGCTGGCATCTCACGCTGATGACGCTGGTGTGGTCGGCGGGCGTGTTGGGCTTTGACTACCTGGCGGCGCGAACGGGCAACCTGCACTGGCTGTGGGGCACCTCGGCCATGCTCGCGGCCCAGTGGTTCACCGATTGCTTCGACGGGGCCTTGGGGCGATACCGGGACTTCGGCATCCCCAAGTGGGGCTTTTTCATGGACCACCTGCTCGACTACATCTTCCTCTGCGCGCTGTTGGTGGGCTATTCATTTCTGCTCGATGACGTGGGGCACAAGCAGATTGTCTACACGCTCATCCCGATCTTCGGGGCGTTTATGGTCAACGCCTACCTGGCGTTCGGGGCGACCGGGCAGTTCAAGATCACCTACCTGGGAACCGGGCCCACGGAGATGCGCATCGCGTTCATCGTTTTCAACGCCGTCCTGATACTGTTCGGCACGGCATGGATCCTGCCCGTTCTGCCCTACATTCTGGGCGGATCGGCAGTCCTGCTGTGCATCGTGGTGTTTCGTACGCAGAAGTACATCTGGCGGCAGGACATGGCCGACAAACGGGCCCGCTCGGAACACACAAAACGCGCGCCCGGTCATTGAGCCGTAGCGAAATCGGACATCCCTCCCGCTTTGCGGTTCTTCAGGGCCGGCGGAGACCGGCTACCGGCGTCTGCGCATCGCCAGTACCGAACCCAGGCCCAACAGCAGCATCGTGGCCGGCTCGGGGACGAGGAATTCCTCGACGGCCAAGGCCGAATCCGAGATCCGGATTTCATCGAGGAAGCCATACGCCCGGTCCCCATGTCCGCCGGCATACAAGCCGCGACCGACCGACCAGTCACCCGCGTTCCAGTCACCGCCGTCACCGGTGCCCATCGTCAGGGCCGTGTCCGGGCTCTCGCTGAGCGTCATATCCGTCTCGGCGATCAACTGCCATGCGCTGTCGGCATCGACTTCCCGCAGATACAGCGAAAGGGTCGACCCATCGCTGACCGCGGCCATGCTGTACCACGGCACTCCGACGCCATCCGGGTTGGTGGGGTAGTCAAACGACTCAAACACCTGCGTGTCCGAGATCGCCTCGTGCCAGAAACCCGAGACATCGGCAAACTTGATGGCCAGCGCATTGTCCGGCATGGCCTGGAAATACAGGGCCGCCAAGTCGCCGTTGATCGTCGCCGCCCCGCGGCTGTCCCGACCGACGATGCTCCGATACCCGCCGTTTTCCAGCTTGAACGTGGCCTCGATGGTGAGGGCGGCCGGCTGGATACCGTTAATGCCGGCGGCCGTATCCGTGAACATCGCCGGCCAGCCGCCGGTGTTTTTGACGCTGAAGTTGTTCGCCGCACCGCCAAACGTCCGGCTGGCCACATCCGCGTTGTACGCATAGCCGGCCCAGCCTTCCGCCCAGACCGACAGGTCATACCCGTTGCCGGAGCTGTCGGCGGTCCCCGGATAGAAGACACCGTCCGGCTGGCCGCCATGCGAGACGGCGACCCCCGCCGGGCCTTCCTCGAACCGCCAGTAGGCGATGGTTCCTGCATCCGCGGTCAGGAGACATACCGCGCATGCAGCCATTACAAAGAAAACACTTTTCATCATTTCCACCTCCGAAAAAATGACAGAACGACTGTGCTCCGATATCCTCTGTTCCGATTCTTAAGGGTTCTTCGTACCCTCTCGACGGTCGAGTCGGTCAGTCCGTGGACGGGGTGGTGAGATTCACGCGGTGATGGCTCCCCGCTCCGGACGGGGATCTCGGCACCCTCCACTTCTATCGAGCCCCCTTCCTGCGGCGAGTTGTTCGCGGCTGGTCTGAGGGAATACCCCAGGGCAAACGCATGCTCATGTTTTTTGGGTGATCAGGTGGAGCAGAAAGTCGTGATCCCATCCGCCGAGTTTTCGTTTCTGTCGGATGCTGGCCTTTCGCGTGGTGTCGGCCTTGAGCAAGCCCAGGGCGATATGGGACGAACGCACATAGTTCTCGCTCCAAGTAATCGTAGGCCACCCCCCGGCAGTCGTTCGTCAGGCCTTGGTCGAAGAGCCACTGGAGGCTCTCGTGTAAGGCGGGCTGATTGGCCTTGACCTGTAACAGGTAATCGCCGCCCCCCTTCCGGATCTGCCGGGCGGTGTCTTTCTGACAATGCATCGCATCGGCGGTGACGACCGCACCGTCTAGGTCGAGCAGTTGCAGGAGCTTCGGCAAGGCCGTGATCTCGTTTTCCGCCGGGTCGCAGGCGATCTGGCCCAGCACCGTTTGGTTCGTCACGCATCAGGCGTTGAGCATGTGCAAGGCACTTTTGTCGGCGGCCGTGTCGAAGCTGCGCCGCAGGGTCTTGCCGTCCACGGCGATCAGTCGGCCCTGGGACACCTCGGCCAGATGGGCCATCCACTGTCGGAAGCAGTGGCCAAAAGCCACGGGGTCCAG
>DSDH01000560.1 GCA_011055475.1 Phycisphaerales bacterium
GCCGCCCGCCGGGGCTGTACGCAAACGTCGTCCAGATCCCCTCCGGATCGATCGTCGCGATCTTGCGGCCCAGGGCGTCGTACCGATACTCCGTGACGACATCGTTCGGCTCGATCATCCCGTTCGGGTCGCTGCTGCCCACGCCTTTGGCGATCACCCATCGCACGTTACCCGCCACGTCGTACCCATACGTCGTGATCAGGTCGTTCGCATCCGCTGGGGCGCCCGGGCTGGCCGTCGTCCGCTCCAACGTCGGCCGACCCGCCACATCGTATACCCTCCGCCGATCCTGCAGCGGCGTCCCGTCCGCCTCGAAGGCCTGCTCCAACGCCACCGCCCCGGCCGCATCATACTCCCGGTACGTCCAGGGCCCCGAGGTGCTGTACTGGTAGGTCTTGCGCAGCCGGTCGAAGTTGTCGTACCGGTGAATCAGCACGGTCCCGTCCGGGTTGACCTGCTCGATCAGGTTCCCGTTGGCGTCATACTCATACCCCGTGGTGTAAACAACCACCTCGGCCGGGTCGTCGCCATACCCCACCTCCTCCAGGGTCACCAGGCCCCGCCCGTCCCGCGTCGTCCGCACCCATCGGCCCGTCGGATAGGTCGTCTGGCGGAGCCGGCCCTGCTCATCGTATTCGTAGCTCGTCCGGAGGTTGGCCCGCAGGCCCGCCTCATCCCAGTCCTCGATCACGGCCCGCTTACGACCCCGGCTGTCATACGCGTACCGCGTCGCCACCCAGTCGTCCGGCAGATCGTAAAGGAACGGCCCCTCATCCAGCCCCTTTGTTACCGTCTCAAGCCGCCCATTCTCGTCATACGCGTACCGGGTCTGGGAGACCAGCATCAGCTCTTGATCCGGCGCGTTCGGGTCCGCTCCCTCCGCCAGGACAAACTCGCTGACCAACTCGCCCCCCTGACCGTAGGCCTTGCCCGTCACGACGCCATCCGGGTCGATCTGACGCACCACCTGCCCGAAGTCATTGTGTTTGTACTCCGTCCGGGCGTGGACGCCCTCACCGTGCTGGACCACCGCTTCCAGGAAGCCCGTCTCGGGATCATAGGTGTACCCCGTCGTCACCCAGCGACCCAGGGTGTCCTTACGCCGCTCGGAGATCAGCCGCATGGCCCCATCGTAGTTGTACCATACCTCCTGGGACCCCGCCTCGGTTGCCGGTCCGATCCTGCTCTCCAACAGGTGCCGCGGCGTCATCGTGGACCCGCTTCCGTACAGCCTGTAGCTGTGCTGCGTCACGCCCCCACGCGGGTTGGTCTGCTCCTCCACCAGCCATTGATCCTCCGAGCCGCCCGTGTAGTGGACATAGGTGTACTGCTCCAGGAGGCTGTTGACATCGGTCACCCGGTCCACGACATAGGACTCGATCAGGTTCCCGGCCGTGTCGTACCGCCGTACATCGGCCCGCTTGCCCCCCTCGAAGCCCGGCTCGAAGTTGTTGGGGTAGACCGTGACCGATGTGCCGTGCACGTCGTTGGGGTCATAGAGCGTGGTGTACGATGTCCCCGTCGGCGCCGCCGGGGTGGTCTGCAATGCCGTGTACTCCGTCTTGCCCGCCAGTCGGCTCAGGCTGCTGTCGTCGTACTCGTACTCCGTCACCGCCCAGTGGGTCTCATCGACCCGCCGCTTCTCCACCACCGTTCGGCCATTGTCATCCTGCGGATACGTCCACTCGGCCACCGTCACCAGCCCCTCGGGATTGGCCAGGTCCGCCGCCTCCTGCTTGACCAGCACCGGCCGGCTGCGGTTGTAAAGACGGGCGGCAACCTCCAGGCGGATATCATCGATCTGCACGAGGTTACCCGTCACCTCTACGATCATCCGCTCGTTCTCATCGACCGGCTCATACGGACCACTCTCCCACGTCCCCTCTAGCGACTTCCACTGCCCGGCCTCTGGATCGCCCACCGCATCATACATCAGGGCCAGCAGGGGATACTCCCGGGCCGTGTCGGACGACGCAAACAGGGTGATGGTCGCCGTCTGGCCCGTCTGGCCGGGCAACGCCCGCACGGCCGCCCTGAGCGTGTAGCCCATCTGTTCTTGGGCCCTCTCGGCCGTGGTCTGCTCCAGCGCCACCGCACCGTTCAAGTGCAGGAACTGCGCACCCTCCGGCGCGCTGTTCGCATCGTCACACACCCAGATACTTGCCTGTTCTCCGTCGGCGAGCGTCCAGGCGGAGGGCAGGAGGTCTTGCCGGCAGGTTCCCTCGTCCACCGCATCCGACTCGAATCCCGCGTTGCCGAGCCCCACCGGATAGGCCGGCACATATGGCCCGTAGATGACCTGGGCATACGTATTCAGCAGAACCGTCCGCCCTTGGGCGTCCGACCGCTTGACGATCAGGTCCTCGAAGTCCGGATCGTACTCCACGTGCTCGAAATCCCCGCCCGACGAACCGCAGCTACCCCAACACCCGGCATCGTACTTGATCGCCCGACCCTCGGCGTCGAACTCCAGCTCCCACTGACGTGCCGTGCTCCACGGGCTGACCAGATCGGGGCGACGCTGGTAGGTCACCTGCACCGTCCCCCCGGTCCAGTCATACACGTAGCACCGGGTTCCCTGCGGGCTGTTCGGATCCCCCACCGGCTCGGCCGTATTGTAGATGTAGGTAAGCCGGTCCCCGTCGTACCGCAAGAGCCACTCGGTCTGGCCCTCTCCGGCCGGCACCCCGGGACCACACCGCTCGATGGAGCTGACCGCGTACCGGGTCTCGTCGAGCTTCTTGTCGCAGTGGTAGTACAGCGTTCCCTGATCCCCCAAATCCAGGGCGATATACCGGTCGTTGAGGTTATAGCTCCACCCGTCCATGGCGGCGTACGCCGGCGTTGCGTACACGTCCTTCCGGTAACTGGGGTACTTGACGCGGTCGTATGTGGCCGAATTGGGCACGAGATAACGGGAGGTATCTGGGATGTTCACCGGCCCCAGCCACGCATCCACCCGCGAGCAGGTGACTTCCTCGCCGTTGTAATGGGCCTCTCGGCACGGAATCGTCCAGCAATCCTCTCCCCCCGAGGCGTACACCCGCTGCACCTTCTCGATCCAGCCGATTGACGAACCGTCCCGCAAATCGGGCGTAAAGGCGATCGGATCGTGGCCGGTTCGCTTGTTGGCCTTGACCGTGATCGAGCCGCGGGTCCGGGCCAAGAGACTGTAGCGGTCGGGGTTCTGGCTTCGTTGCTGATAAAACGTCACGGTGATGCCAAACGTACTGTTCTCGAAGTCGGAAAGGCATTGGGCGACCGTCGCCTCCAGGCGCAACCGCATCTGGGGCGGCCCTGCCAGACCGATCCGGTAGTCACATCCGGCCTTCTCCACGGCGATATGCGCATAGTTCACCTCCGGATGCAGGCCCACGATCTGGTCACTGGTGATGGACAACCCGTCCGGAAAGATATGTCGGAAAGCGGTCGGGTCGCCCGACACCCGAAGAATCGCCAACGTGCCGTGGTTCGCGGTGTCTCCCCCGCAGGGCGTGCTGCCGACGCAGACGGCATCATGCACATCCATGCACGCAAAGACGTAGCCGCGAGCCGTCTCGCCCGCCTCGCCACACGGCCCGGCCGTCAGCGTGATGTCGGAGCCGGGCTCCTCGACGCTGGCCCACCGCAGCCAGGCCTGCCCCTGCCCCCACGGCCGGCACGTGACGCTCGAGGTGTCCACACAATCCGGGCAGTAGTCCCCGACCGATTCAACCCGGCCTCCAACCCCAAGGGCAACCCCCATCAGCCAAACGACGACTGTACCCCTCCCTCGTGAGGCCTGATACATCGGATCACTCCTGTCAAGAAGACGGTGCCCTCACCGGACCGTTCACGCACAAGCCCGGGTTCGATGTCCTGCGGACCGAATCCCAACAAACCCTTCCAAGGCCCCGGCGGTGGTCGCCTGCGGGTCCCGACGATATCTCATACAGCGCCCAATCGCTCGACAAGAGGAAAATTCGTGACAGTGCCAACTGTATGGCACTGGGAACGAAAAAAAGTCCTCTTCGGCGACATCTTCCCCGCCCCTCTGCCCCGGAATCACCACCGTCTGACCGTTAATCTGGAGCTCCATCATTCGCCCTTTCTTGTGCTTCCTCTCGGTCCTCGAACGGACGCAGGGCCTCGTACAACTCTGCCGTCTCCACCAGCTCCACGGACATATCGACCTCCAGCGACGCCAGCAGGTCCCGCGCCCTGCGGGCCGCACAGACCAGCGTCTGCAACGCCGTGTCCTCGGGCGATCCCCGGAATGCGGACTCGCCCGTGTCCTGTCGCTCCGACATTGGCGGCAAAGCCCCGTTGAGAACGTCCAGCACCAACATCAGCCGATCAGCCTCCGGTATCGGCGCGCCGAGCAACTCGGCCAGATTGTGCAGCAGGCTGGCCCCCTCATCGGCCGCCGTGATGAGCTGTTGGATGTTCTGTTCCGTTTGGCTGGATCGCTCCTCGATGTCGCCCCAGGCTTCCAGTCCGCCGAAGGCGGATCGGGCCTCGTCGAGAAGCTCCGACCGCTTGGCTGGATCTTCGCCTCGGTCTAACGCGACGGTCAGCCGCTCCGCCAGGTCCAGCAGTCGCCTCAGTTTTTCCGCCCCTATGATCTTCCACATGCTTCGCCCCTTACAACAGATCGTCCAAGTAGTCCGGTTCCAGCCCCAGCACATCGAGGCACACGTCTTCGGCTCCCAGCAGATCGCCCTCGGCGATCCGTTCCTCCAACTCCGCCCGGGCCGCGTCGATCATCTCCTGCGCCTCCCGGGCCGTGATCCCGTCCCGCTCCATCAACATCTTTTGCAGCCGTGTCATGCCCTCGCCCTTTCAGCAGCGGGCCCCGGCCCGATCACCGGGGCCCCTGGTCTTGCCTCACGCCGACAGCAGCTCCAGGGCCCGCTTCTTGACGTTGGCCGCCGTGCCCCACAGCAGGCTGTTCATCCGGGCATCACTGGCCCCGTAGTTTCCGGAGGC
>DSDH01000067.1 GCA_011055475.1 Phycisphaerales bacterium
GAGGCGGATTACTTCGACCCGCAGCGATATCCCTACATACCCGTGCCCTGGACGCCGAAGCGGTACTACATCCCTTGGGCGCCGAGCACGTTGACCAGCTTCACCCAGTCGGCCGACAGGATTCTGCGGATGATCGAGCAGGTCGATCTCAAGCGGCTCAGCGAGTCCCTGGACGGCACCCTCGTGGCCATCCAGCAGATCGCGGCCGATGCCGAGATCGCCAAGACGCGACAGGAGCTTGCCGATCTGATCGCGGCGATCCGCGTGGCGGTTGAACAGGCGGACGTGTCGAACGTGCGGGCCGACCTCCAAAGGCTGGTCGGTTCCCTGGAGAAAACCAACCGCCTCGTCGTGGACGTCCTGGGCGAATCCCCCGACCCGGAGGATCGCACGATACACCAGGCCGTTACCCAATTGCATGATACCTTACAGCGAGCCGAACGGCTGATCCAGGGCGCCGAGGGAGACGCCGAGGAAATCACCCTTAACCTAAAACGGGCCTCGCAGAATCTGCGGGAGACCACCGAACGGATCCGGGCCAACCCGTCGCGGCTTCTGTTCGGACAGGAACCGCCCCCGTCGGAGGTGACCCAATGAACACCGAACGAGATGACGTCCGTCGCGCGCTGGTCCTGGGGATGATCGCGCTGAGTCTGGCCGGCTGCGCGAGCAACACGTTACAGGCCCCCCGCAATCGCCACTTCGTGCTGGATGTTGAACGAACGGGTCCGCCGCAGACGCGCCGGCAGGGAACGCTGTGCGTGCGCATGTTCCGCGTAGCCGAGCCCTTCGCCACCGACCAACTGGTCTACCGCGTCAGCAAGACGTTGTTCGAGATCGACTACCACAAGCAGTTCGTCACGCCGCCCGAGGCGATGCTGACCGCGGAGATACGTCAATGGATGGCCGCCGCCGGTCTGTTCGCCCACGTCGTGGACCCGTCCAGCCGGGCCGAGATCACCCACACCCTGGAAGGGCGCGTCGTCGCGATGTATGGCGACTACGTCGTCGCCGACGCTCCTCACGCCGTGCTGGAGATGCAACTTGTCCTGGTCCGTGAGACCCGCGGACGCAATCCCGTCGTCTTCGACCGCACGTACACGGCCCGAACGCCCATCGCGGGTGCCCAGGCCGACCACCTGATCGCGGCGCTGAACGACGCGTTACGCAAGATTTTGACCGACTTTGAGACCGACCTCGATCAAGAATGGGACCGATTGCAGAGGGTCGAGCCCTGAACACGACGGTGCCTTGCGTCGGATCCGATACGTCGGGACCCGGCGGGCCCGGCATCTTTGAACTGCACTTGAAAGGACAGGGGCGATGAGAAGAGCCTGTTGTAGCGTCGTGTTTCTTGTCATGATGATCCTGTCGACCTGCGCGTCGAGTACGACCTCGACCGAACCGGCGGAGGGGGCCAGCCTGATCGCCCGGCTCCAGGCCCGGGTGCCGGCGGACTTCTGGCGATTTGAGTTCGCCGGGCACGAGGAAGAGGCGGCGCTGCTGAACCACTATCTGTGGTACCACTTCCACCACCGCTTGGGCAACGGGGTGACCCTGTTCAACAAGGAATACCTGCTGACCAGTGACATCTGGATGGGCAACGCCCGGCCACGGGGCTCGCAAGACACGATTCAGCAGGTCCACCGTCGCAACCTTCTGGCCATCCAGATGGACGATGAGGGGTACGTGCTGACGCATCAGCACTTCTCGCACGCGCACGATCACGGCTGGCCGTTTCCGCTGTGGACCCAGGCGGATTTCGGGCCCGATCGCGTCCGGGGCAAGGCCGTCGGGTGGCACTTTCAGGAATCGCTCGACAAGGTGCCCGGCTGGGTCGGCGACGCCCTGCGGGGATGGAAGCGCGAGGAGTACGTGGGCGCCAAGGCCGCGAGCGCCTTCGGCCTGCAAAGCCTGCACTCCGAGGGCATCGTCAACAACGCCTGGACGCTCCGCGCGACCGGCCCGGACCCCACGCTGATTACGCCCGAGGGCGTCGCCATTGAGGCGTTTCAGTCGCCCTATCTGCAACTGCGCTGGCGGCGCGAGGGAATCGACCGTCACGAGGCCGTCCCCTATATCGAATGGATGCGGGAAGGCGACTCGGACTTCGCCCCTTCACGCCGCGTGTACTTCTGGCCGGAGCGCACGCCCCTGTCGGGCCGCTTTGATCACTCGATCATCACGCTGTACCGGCATCCCGAATGGACCGGCACGATTCAGCGGCTGCGGATCAACCTGGCGCCGGGCCGCTCGGAGGGTACGTTCGAGATCGACTCGTTCTTCACCGCCTACGACACGCGACACTCCATCAACAACCCGATCTTCATCCTGGCCTGCGCCCGTTACTTCGCCTGGACGCAGGACCTGGACTTTCTCAAGCAGCAGATCAACCGGATGCGCCTGGCCCTGCGGCATCAGCAAACGGTCATGGGCGGACTGGAGCACAAGCACATCCGTAATCCCTGGCCCGGGCACGATGGCCTGCCGGGTTTCAGCCGTGATGAAAAGGGCCGGGTGACCCTTCACGGCGGCCACGGCATCGGGAACAACTATTGGGACCTGATGCCCTTTGGCTGGGACGATATGTACGCCACGAGCCAGTACCACGCCGCTACGGTGGCGATGGCCGAGCTCGAGGAGGCGATCGCCTCGCACCCCGGCTGGTCCATGCCGCAAGGGGCCTTGCGTCTGGAGCCGGACTTCTTGCGGCGGCACGCCGACGAGGTCAAGGCCAAGGCGAATCGGCGATTCTGGAACAAGGCCGCCGGGCGTTTCTACGCCTCGATCGACAAGAACGGCAAGGCCTACGACTATGGCTATACCTTCCTGAATCTGGACGCCATCTGGTATGACATCGCCACGCCGGGCCATGCGCGCGACATCCTGGACTGGATCACGGGCCGCCGCATCGTCGAGGGCGACACCTCCACGGGAAAGGACATCTACCACTGGCGGTTCGGGCCGCGGGCCACGACCCTGCGCAACCTCGACTGGTACGGCCAGGGATGGCACAGCCCGCAGAGCATCCCCTGGGGCGGGCAAGTGCAGGACGGCGGCGCGGTGCTGGGCTTTTCGTTCTACGACCTGTGGGCGCGTCTGCGTTATCTCGGCACGGACAACGCCTGGCAGCGCCTGGGCGAAATCCTGGACTGGGAAAAGGACGTGCACCGCGAGGGCGGCTATCGCAAGTACTACGAAGGCGGCCAGCGCGGCACGACCCTGCAGGGTGGGGGCACCGCCGGAGGTCTGGGGATTGATTACGAGTTTTTTGAGAGCAGCCTGGTGCCGTCGATTGTTGTGTACGGCTTTTTGGGCATCAAGGCCCGCCCGGATGACCGGCTGGTGATCGCGCCGCGCCTGCCCAAGGCCTGCCCGCGCATGAGCATCAGCAACCTGCTCTACAAGCAGACCCACATGGACGTCCGCGCCGGTGATGACGGCGTGACCGTAACCGTCAAGGACAAGCCACCGGCGCCCATCCGCCTTTGCAGCGAGCCGGAGGGACGAGTCCAGGTAACCTGTACCGAGCCGGGAACGTACCGTCTCGATGGCCGTTAAAGGCTGTTGAAGGGCTGTGGCTACCGATGACGATGCTCGTAGGCCTGCCAGAGCTCATCCAGCTCGGCCTTCCTGGCGTCGAAGCACCGCTGATGCTCGGCAAGCCGGTCGGGATCGAGATAGATCTCCGCCCGGCCAAACTGCTCCTGCAGCCCGGCGATCTGCCCCTCCAGGGCCTCGATTCGCTCCTCCAACTGCTCGAGGGTCAGGCGGTTGTACTGGCGCAGATGTGCCGGCGTGCGGCTTGAGGGGGAGTGGGGCTTGGACTTGGACCCGCGATCGCGCCCCTCGCGGGCGGCGGGCGGCGGCGTTGCACTCGACGAATCGGCCGATCCCTGAAGCCGCTCGGCGTACCGCTGGTAGGGGGAAGGGCCGGCGATGAACTCGGTGCGGCCCATGCAGCGACGGCCCTGGGCATCGACGCCGATAACCAGCAATCGGTCGGCGATCCGATCCAGGAAGAAGCGGTCGTGGCTGACGGCGAGAATGGCCCCGCCATAGTCCTGGAGGGCCTGCTCCAGGGCCTCGCGTCCGGCGATGTCCAGGTGGTTGGTGGGCTCATCCAGGATCAGCACATCCGGGCGGGACAACACGAGCTTGAGCAGCATCAGCCGGCTCTGCTGGCCGCCGCTGAGCTGGCCGACCTTCTTGAACACGTCCTCGCCACCGAAGAGGAACGCCCCCAGACGCGAACGAAGTTGCTCCTCGCTCAGGTCCGGTGCGGCGGTTGCGGCCTCGTCGAGCACGGTGTTCCGGGACTCCAGGGTAGCGGCCTGCTGATCGAGGTAGCCTACCGACAACGTGGACCCCAGGCGGATGGTTCCGGCCGTCGGTTCAAGCAGACCCAGGGCCAGCTTCAACAGGGTGCTCTTGCCCGTACCGTTGGGCCCAGTGATGCACAGCCGCTGGCCGGTGAGCACATCGAACGACATATCCTCAAACAGGGTCAGCTCGCCGAACGACTTGGTCAGCCCCTCGCAGCGCAGCACCAGGTCGCTGCGGGCCGTGGGCTTCTCGAAGCCGAACTGTAGTCGCCTCTCACGGCCGGGCGCTTTGAGAAAATCCGGCTCCCGGTCCAGGAGCTTGCGCAGCCGGGTGGCCCGGCCACGGGCGGTTTTGCGCATCCCTTCCTGTTGTTTATTCCGCGCGATGAAGTCCTGCGTGCGGCGGACGAACTCCGCGCGTTTCTCATGCTCCCGCTCCTGATGGAGCTGCCGGGTTTGCCGTGCCTGACGGTAGGCGCTGTAGTTGCCCTTCCAGACCGTGGCCCGCCGGTCGGCCAGTTCGATCGTCTTGCCGGTGACCCGGTCGAGCAGGTAACGGTCGTGACTGACGATCACCGCCGCGCCGTCGTACTGCGTCAAAAACCGCTCCAGCCACTCCGTGGCCTGCAGGTCCAGA
>DSDH01000563.1 GCA_011055475.1 Phycisphaerales bacterium
AACTCCGCCGACAACGCCGTCCAGAACAGCACAATCTTGCCCGCCTCGTTGCGGAAGAACTTCGGCTCGGAGATGCCCTGGGCCTCAAACGCCAGTTCCGGAGGCATCCACGCATCGCCGACCAGGGCCGAGAACCAGACCTGGTCCACCGTGGTATCATTGCCGTCCGGCAGGGTCTTGCGGGCCATCCGCTTCGTCCAGACCACCAGGGGCGTGCCGCCGGCGTCCACGGCGACGTCCACGGACACATCCGCCGTGGTATCGGTGGTCAGGTAGTGATCGTCGCCCCACGACCCGCCCCGTGGGCGCATCCGCACCACCACCTCCACGTCCTCGCGCGTCGCCGTGTTGTTGTCGCGGTCCTTCAAGTACGCCAGAATCTCATGCGCAGCCGTGCGACAGACCGCCGGCGGGCAGGCCGTCTTGAGCCCCGACGCCACCGTATACGGGCTCCCAAAGCCGCTCCCATCCCAGTCGGCCGCCATCACGTCGATCAGCGGGTCGATCTCCTCGTCCTCCCAGACCGGTATCGCATCGCCCGCACTGGCCATCCAGACCACCCGCAAATCCCCATCCGCCGACTTCTCGAATCCCGGCGACACATCCACATAGTCGTTGTCCGTCAGCTTGGCCGGTGATGCCCAGGCCCCGGCGTTGTCATCGTATTTCGACCAGACAATATCCAACCCGCCCAGCACATCCCGCGGACCGTCCTCCAGCCCCGTCGGCTCCGGCGCCCTGGCCCAGACGACAATCTCCGCTGCGCTGTCGTCAATGGCCGCCGCCGGATAGACGTCGGGATAGAGGTCGTCCGTCACCGGCGCGTGAGCCGTCCACTGCGACCCATTCCACCGCGCAGAGTAGATCTCCATGTGCGAGCCAACCGGCTTGGAGGCGTCATCATAGACAAATACCAGCAGCCCGTGGTCACCGCCGACGGCCACCGACGGCCGCGACATCGGCCCGACGTTCAGTATCGGCTCAGGCAGTCCGCCGACCATCAGCCGAGCGCCTGCCTCCTGTGCATCCGGGAAGACGCAGTACCCCTCCGGGGCCAGCAGATACTCGCGGTTCATCATCTGAGGCCTGGACTGGCCGGCGGTTGTGTCAACCGCCATCAGTTGCGCCGTCTTGGTCTTCGGGCACTCGTAGATGTCGAATGTGGTGTTCCAGTCTTTCTCCCACCAGAGCATCCGCTCGGATGCCTCCAGCGTGATAATGAACTTGATGCTCTTGATGTACTGACTGCCACAGTACGAATTCGGGTTCTTCGGGAACTGAAGGACGATGGTCGGCTTGCCCCCGATGCCGCCCTCGGCCTCGCCCAACCAGCCCCCGTCAACACCGACCATTCCCTTGACCAGTATCTCCAGCAGAAGCTCGGCCTGTTTGAACTTCAGACCGGCAAACACCGAGGGTTCGCCTTCCTCCATCTTCAGCACACCGGATATCGCCGGCTCCAGTGTCAAGTAGCCGTAAGGACACGGATCGATGCAGCAACCCGTCCATGCGCAAAGCAGGTACAATTTGGGCGTGCTGAACTTGAAGCCCCCTTGCAGCGTGGCGTTGAGGTCCGTCAGGCGAAACTGCGGGTAGAATTGGCCGCTCCCGGACAGCGTGGCCGACAGACTGCCCTCACGGTCTTCTCCAAAGGCAGCGTGGGCGCCCCATTGGCCATTTCGAACGGCAAAAGTACCAGTGAGGCCGTTCGAGCTGGGTTGGGCCGCGACTTCCCAGTCGAATTTCAATGGGTCGATCGTGATTCCATACTCGCCGCCTATCGTTGGAATGCCCTCTGGGATTTCGTGCGTCCCGCCGGTATCGCTGTTCTTGCCCAGTTCGACCTTGCCATCGAAGACCAGCCTGCCCGTCATCCCGTCGAGCTTCCAGTTGATAGACCCGATCTTGCCCTCCGGGGAGGTCGCCCACTGCGGCAGTTGCAGACCCCAGAGCGCCAGTTGCTGCGACTGTGATTGTTGCCCGTTGGAGGCCACGGCCCATACCGTCAACACGTTCTTCGCCCCGGCAGCCGAGTACTGCAGCGCACTGCCCATGTTGTAGCTCGTCTGCGCCGTCGGACCGCTTGTACTGATCTCCTTTGTCGCTCCATTGAGCGAGAAGACCACCTTCGAGGCCGTCATCCCGGCCCAATCCACGGTTGCCGTAATGGTGCTGGTTACGCCGACACCCCCGACAAACACCACCCCGTACTGCGAGTTCAGCGACGTGACCCGGAATCCGCTGCCCGTCCGATTGTCAATCGTCACACGCCCGGAAATCCCGTAGCCCGTGCCCGCCACGGCCGACCCGGCCATGAACGCCGCCAGATTCACCACCACAATGGCCATTCTCATGCTTGTCTTCGACATCTCAGGACTCCTCAATCAAAAGGACCATGCCTCGTATATCCATCATGCCGCCTCGCGGCATTTCAATAACAAGGACCGGATGGGGCCTTCGGCGGCAAACCTACCAGACCCATCCGGCCGTACGACGTACATTCGGCCGCAGGCCCGTGTCTCCACGAAATGCGGCTCAGGAACGCAGCCAGGACTTTCAAGACCACGCTCGCACGATCCGTAAACCGTGCAATTCCGGGTCGATTCGCCCTCGGCGAGAGAAAGTGCAGGGCAACACGGAACCCGATGTTGTTGTTGCGATTGTCGGGCCTGTTGTTGTTGCGGTTCGCCACGCGGCAGTTGTTGGCGTTGTTGTTCCAATTGCCGCCGCGCAGAACACGGTACGTTAGCGGCTGTGCCCCTTTGAAACACCCACTGTCGGCTCAGTCGGCCGATGAGTAGCTTACAATCCGTATGATGGGCATGGGCGATCCAGCTATCCAGGCGAAGCTTGACCCGCGGCCAGTCGGTTAGGCCCGCCGCATACGCCTGCCGCATCCACCAGACACGACGCCGGAACCGGTGGATGTTGTCCTTGCGCAGGATTCTGTGCGTCGGCCAGATACGATAGCCCACGAACGTCAGGCCCGCGCGGACCGGCCGCACGAACAGCTTGCCCTCGTGCAGCCGCAGCCTCAGTCGCGCCAGAAACTCCCCGATCTGCCCGGCCGCCTCCCGTAAGCGGGCCTTGTCGTCATCGAGAACGAGAAAGTCATCGCAGTACCGCACATAGGCCCCCAGGCCAAGACCGGAGGTTATGTAATGGTCCAATCCATCGAGCATCCAGTTGGCGAACCACTGGCTCGTCAGGTTCCCGATGGGCAGGCCTCGGCGGTGCTCCAGCGGGGCGAACAGATCATCCCCCGCAAACCAGTCCAGCACGGCTTCCTGCTCGTTCGAGTGGTCCACGATCAGGTCCATCAGCCACAGGACCTGTCGGTCCTTGATCAGCCGGCGAAAAGCCTGCTTCAACGCCGAATAGTCAATACTGGGGAAGAACTTTCGAATATCACACTGCAAGGCGTACCGGTGGCCCTGCATAAGGTGTTGGAGACGATTGGCGGCCGCATGGGTTCCCTTGCCCTTGCGGCAGGCGTAGCTGTGGGGGTGGAAATGCTTGTCCAGGATGGGTTCGAGGATGTTCATCAGGGCGTGATGCACCACCCGGTCGCGGTACGGGGCCGCCGAGATCAGACGCGCCTTGCGCTCATAAATCCAGTGGCACGTAAAGGCCCCCGGACAATACTGCCAGCACGCCAACTGGCCCTGCAACCGCAGCAACTCCCGCTCCTGGCCGAAGTTGAATCGCTGCACCGAATCCCTGCCCCGCTTGCCCCGTTGGGCCTTGCGGGCCGCCAGCACCAGGTTCTCCCAGCTTATGACCTGCTCCCACAGTTGTCCGTATCGTTTCATACGTTATGCCTTCCTTTTCGCCCACCCGCCGATCTGTGACCCGATGGACTGCATCAAGCCCGCCGCGTGGCCGTGGCTCTTGACCGGAAGGACCTTCAGGTCCTTGGCCAGTCGTATCTGAAATCGAAGCGCCTCTAGCTCCATATTCGCCTCGCTGAGGATGGGCGCCTTGTCGCGTGTGTATTTGGCCCGCAGCAGAAGCCCAAGGATGCTCTGGAGCCGATTCTCGATCGCCAGCCCCAGACTGTATCTGTGATGGCGCGGGAACTTCTCCGTGTGCTTTATCATCCACAGCATAAAGTCATAGAAATCCGCAATGACTTTCAATTCCTCTGCCATCATGTCTGCTCACTGCTCGCTGCTGACTTCTCAAAAAAAATTTCGGCCCTCGCTTCGCTCGGGCAAAGGGTAAAAGGGACAAAAACCAAAGGGTTAAAAGTCCAGGGCAACACGGAACCCGAGGTGGCTGTAGCGATTGTCGGGCCAGTGGCTGTCGCGGTGCGCCACGCGGCAGTAGTTGGCGATGTGGTACCAATTGCCGCCGCGCAGAACACGGCACGAGCCACTGGATGGACCCGTGGGATTCGTTTGTGAAGCGGAACTGTATGAACTATACCAGTCGTTGCACCACTCCCAGACATTGCCCGCCATATCGTAGAGGCCGTAGCCGTTGCCTCCGTTTGTCGTCTGGTAACTCGTTGCGCTGCCCGGCCAGTTGTATGCGGATTTGTACTTCAACGAGCCGTCGAAAAAGCCCACCGGTGATGTGCAAGGCCATACCCCGTCGTTCCACAGGGGGTGGTAGTCCCTTGTGGGACCTTTGTCATAGGAGTATGAGCTTGAACTCCAGTAGTTGGCCTGCGCGTGATAGATGTCGTTACCCCAGGGAAAACGCCTGCCATTGAGGCCCCCGCGCGCCGCATACTCCCACTCGGCCTCCGTGGGCAAGCGAACACCATTGCGCAGGGGGTAGATCGGCTGCAACGTCGAACTGTCGTAGCAGGGCTGTTTGCCCAACTGCCCGCTCCGCCAGTTGCAGTAGGCCACGGCACCGTACCAGCTTACACTCACCATCGGGTCGTTGACCATGCTGCGACCACACTTGGTGCGGACGGAGAAAGTGCTC
>DSDH01000599.1 GCA_011055475.1 Phycisphaerales bacterium
ACCTCGTAGCTGGCGATCGTCGCCCCGTGAGGATGGGCCGCGTCCCACGACAGGGCCTGCACGCCCAGACCTACCTCCGTGGCGCCGTCGGCCGGGATCGGATCGATCGCACCCCAGGGGATGTTTCGCAGATACTCCGACGTAATGTCCTGGCGGGCGCCGATCGGGCCTTCCCAGTTCACCCGGCCGTGTCCACCGCCGGTCCCGTCCGACCACATCAACTCGACGTAGTAGGGTTTCCCGGCGACCAGTGTCCGCGTCGCCTTCTGCAGTCCGACACCACCGCCCCCACCGGGGCCCGTCGGCTGCAGGGTCTCCGGGTCGAACCGCTCGAAATCGCCCCAGCCGCACCAGCCGTCGATGTAACAGACCAAGACCTTCTTAGCCGGATCCTCATCCGAGCTGATCCACAAACGACCGTCATCGTCCGAGGCGAGCCAGAACGTGTAGTCTCCGCCGACCGCTGGCACGAGCCACCCCGAGATGCGCCCGGCGTAGTAGTCCAGCGAAGGCTCATCCATCTGGAACACGTCGACCTGCGAAACGGTCGGCGCGTTGTCCGCCAGCCACTGCATGTTCGGCGCGGCCAGTCCATCCGGGAAGTCCGTCCCCACATCTCCCAGTTGGTTGCCATAGGTATAGTCGGTCCACAGCTCATACGTGAGCGTCCCCGCCCACGCCGGCGCGACGGCGGCTAACCCCAGGCACAACATCGTAGCCAAAATCAACTTCTTCATTGTCAGGTCCTCCGTTCAACTAGTACAAAGAATCCAAAAGTCCTGAACGTCCCACTCCTGATACCTCATTGTTACCAGACTGCAGCTCTGTGCCTCTTCACGTTTGCCATAGGCGATCATCCTCCACGGTCCATTGCGTTTGTGCGTATCTCGCTTTGCCCGGTCCGTACCGCCGAACCGGGATCATTGCCGATAAGACCACGGGGTAAGAAACAGGGGAAAAAGCAACGACAGGGAAAGGACAAGCGGACACCGGGAAGAATCAAGACAGGGGGCCTGATGCAACCGTCATGCACCCTCAACCACCCCCAACTCCACTGCCGCAGCGAACTGATCATCGCCATCACCACAGCACCGTCGCGACTGAGCCGCCCGCCGCCCGGCCTTTGTCCGCTCCTCAGCGGGACCGGTTCGGCCGCAGGCGCGCCTGGCACGGCGAGACACCGATACGATACCCTCTAGCGGGTATTGTCCCGGACATCGCCGAACCCACGGCACCCTCGCCCAGAACGCTTCGGCTGAAAAGAGGTTCCACTTCCTCCGACCACGCTCCGATAATATGCACTATACCAAATTGCCGCACCCTATGTAAATAGCTTTTTTGCGGAATTCTTTCGGTTTTTCACGACACGACACCCCCTGCGCCCACACAAAACCCGCTGGACAATGCCCCCTTGGAAGTGTATCTTTCCCACGTTCCGGGCCATGCGATGCGTCACTGGCCGGCCGGAAAAAACATGGACTTACCATACATTGCGACGGACATCCGAATGCACGCAGCCCGAAAGGTCATCGTCGTCGTCGAAGCCTCGACGGCCTACGGCCGCGGGATTCTCCGCGGCATCGCCAAGTACTGTCACCTGCACGGGCCGTGGCTGATCGAAATGGACCCGTGGGAAATCTATAATAAGGAACTGCCCCGGATGGCGGACTGGCAGGGGGAGGGCATCATCGCCCGTGTCTCGTCCGAGAAGGTCGCCGAGCAGATCCTCGACAGCGGGCTGCCGGCCGTCACCCTGGCCAGCGACTCCACCAAGCGTCTGGGCGCCACCAAAAAGGACCAGTGGGCGGTCATCCCCTGCGTCAAGTCCAATTCCCACGCCGTCGGCGTCATGGCCGCCGAGCATTTCCTGGATCGTGGGTTCCGGCATTTCGCCTTTTGCGGGATCCCGTACTGCAGTTGGTCACAGAAACGAAAAGAGAGCTTCGCCAACCGGATCCGCCAGGCCGGCTACGACTGCGACATCTACCCCGAACCCCGCCTGCGGCGCGACCGCCTCTGGGACCGTGAGCAACGCAGCCTGACCGATTGGCTGGCCGGCCTGCCCAAGCCCGTCGGCGTTCTCGCGTGCAATGATGAACGTGCGCGCTACGTCGTGGCCGCCGCCCGGATCGCCGGACTCATGATCCCTGAAAACGTCGCCGTCATCGGCGTCGACAACGACGACCTGCTCTGCGACCTGTCCAATCCCCAACTGTCCAGCATCGCCATGAATATCGAACGCGCCGGTTACGAAGCGGCCTCTTTGCTCGATCGCCTGATGGCCGGCGAGCCCATGGCCGGGCAGCAAATCTCCGTCGATCCCGTCCAGGTCATCACGCGACAGTCCACCAACATTTTGGCGATCGGCGATCGCCAGGTCGCCGCCGCCATCCGATTCATCCGCGAAAACGCCAAAGACCCCATCCGCGTTGACGACGTGGTCGCCGCCGTCTCCGCCTCCAGACGCCTCCTCGAACGCCGCTTCCAGAAAGTCCTCGCGCGATCCATCCTCAAGGAAATCCAACGCGTCCGCATCGAGCTGGCCCGCGAGATCCTCATCCGCACCGACCTGCCCGTCGCCAAGGTCGCCCGCGAGGCCGGCTTTTCCAACGCCACCCATCTGGGCGTCATCTTCAAGCGCACCGTCGGCACGACGCCACTGGCCTATCGAAAGAAACACCGCAATCGCTGAACCGCCCCCCACCCGCGACGAGTCCCGCGGGTCTCGCGGCCCGCGCTCAGTTGTCCATGACGGAATTGAGCATGTCCAGGTAGTCCGACAGAAGCCGTGTAATCAGGAACTTCCGCCGGACCTTCTCTTTTCCGGCCTGCCCCACGGCCCGGGCCTCATCGGGATGTTGCAGCAGATGAATAATCCGCTCGGCGAACCCCTCGACGTCCCGCGGCTCCACCAAAAAGCCGTCCTGCCCATCGTCGATCTGATACGGAATCCCCCCCACCCGCGAAGCCACGACCGGTGTCCCCTTCCACAGCGCCTCGGTGACCGCCAGGCAGAAACCCTCCCGGATCGACTTCTGGATGATCACCGACGAATACCGCTGGACCGCATTGACCAGAATCTCGCTGTTGCCCACGACGAAAACGATGTCCCCCGTAGCGACCATCCGGTTGGCCTTGCGATACACTCGGCGGTACATCTGCAGACCCTCGGGGTCGTCGCTGGCCGCGTTGTAGCAGAACAGCAGCCGGCAATCCACCTTTTCCTTGACCCGCCTGAAGACGTCGATTACGCCTTCCGGGTCCTTCCACGGGTCCAGCCTCGAAACCTGCGTAAGAAGGGGCTTGTCGGTGGGGATGCCCGCCCGCCGAATGTGCCGCAGGACCGTTGTCTCAGGGATGTCCCGGTTCTTCTCACTGAGCGGATTGATCGCGGGGAACATCAGCCGCTGATCGACCGGCAGGTCCTCCTTGAAGTACTTCTCGCTGGACATGACCACCTGGTCGTACTTCAGCAGAAAGCCCTTGAGAAAGTCCCACAATTCATCGTGGGGATGCGTCAAGTCGATGTGACACCGCCAGATCCACGGCTGGCGCTTTCGGTACGCGCGGATCAACGACAACGGCTGGGGGTCGTGTACGATGACGCAGTCGTGCTGAAGATGCGTGAACCGCGCGAAGTTGTCGTTCACCTGCACGTACGCATGCTTCTTCTTGTCCGTCAGATTCAACGGGGCCCCTTGCAGAGCATTGTGGAAGCTCTTGGTGATCTCGAAGAATTCCTGACTGCCGTGCAGGATGCGCCAGCCCGCGTGAATTCCGACGTCGTTCATCAACTGCACCAGAGAGTACAGGATCTCCGCTACGCCGCCGCCCTGGTACGTCGCGTTGATGTGGACGATGTGCTTGCCATAGAGCTTCCGGGCCCGGGTGTAAATCTCGGCCAGCCTCGTATCCGGCACAATGTGTCGAAAATCTTCCAGTCGTATCATGCACGTCTCCTGATCAGTATCCGTCCAGGCCCGATGCCGATGGGACGAGGCCAAAAGGACTCGCCTGCCCCACATGTGGCAAACCGACTGTCGGCCGATAACCGGACCGTCTTTCACTCTAACGACGCATGGGACGAGGACCGGCGGGCAAAGCGATCACGCCCAATCCTGTATCGGCGCATCAGAAGGCACGCGACACCTCCAGCCTCGATGGGTCTGGCCGCTGCGCTCCCGGCTTATTTCGTTCGCCAAGGGGCCCGGGCTCCAGAAATCCGGCCCCAGGCCGCCCATTCCGCTCTCACACACCCCCGACCGAACAGGCTGGACCCCGCGACACAGACCGTATTTGCAGACCGCGCCACCGCCGGGTTATCGGCCGGACGCGCGTTTCTCGCCCGCCGCGTACCCACGAAATGGCGATGCACAGAATCCTGAATGATTCTTGGCCAGAATACGCCTTTCAACCCACGGATCGGCACACCACCCCACTTGAGGCAGGCCCTCAATTCCGCTATAATACGCCCGTTGGCGAAGACCTGCAAGCGGGCTTCCGCACAAGGCCGCCGGGATGTCGCGGCCGCAGGGTCTGGCAGGGGAATCAAAACCAGTGTAACGCCGGCCCGCCAGGGAGGGTCTTACAGATACCAGCCGTGTCCGCACGCGCATGCCTGCGATCGGCCGATACCTTTGGAGAGAACGATGGAGAGAACGATGGAAGGCCCATCCTGCGTATCACGACGACCATCCGTGCCAGTCGCGCCCTTGCTCCTCTTGGCGGTGATCGCCTTATCGCTACCTTGCAGTGCGGCCGATGTCTTATGTCCCCCTAGCGACCTGACGGGCGATTGTCGGGTGGATATGGCCGACCTGGTGACCTTCGCCGACGCCTGGCTGGCGCCGGAGGAGGTCTGTCAGGAAGACGGCCTGGTCGCCCGCTGGCGGATGGACGAGCCAGGCGGGGAATGGGCCTATGACCAGACC
>DSDH01000059.1 GCA_011055475.1 Phycisphaerales bacterium
ACGTGACCGAGACGCTCTGGCCGGATTTTGACGCGGATTGCCTGGACGAGGCGATCCGGGCCTATGCGGGCCGGTCGCGTCGGTTCGGTGACGTCAAGTCCCAATCAACCCTCTAATCACCTCGGATGGTGCGATGCTCCGGTACCGACTGATTTTCGGTGCGTTGATGATCGTGGTCTTTG
Organism: Phycisphaerales bacterium; assembly: GCA_011055475.1. Lineage (GTDB taxonomy): Bacteria > Planctomycetota > Phycisphaerae > Sedimentisphaerales > Anaerohalosphaeraceae > DSDH01. Next base: position 183 of record DSDH01000059.1, read on the forward strand.
TGGGGCTGGTCCTTTTGGACGGCTACCTGGATGGCTCGCTGAGCGGCGAAGCCGGGCCCGTTCAGGGAACGATCCTTTGCGTTCTCGTAGCGCTTCTGGCCGTGCCGGCGCAGCTCGAGATGGCCGCCCTGGTGGGGCGGGGCGGGGCGAAGCTCTTCGTGCCCGTGGCGGTGCTGGGGTCCGTTTTGTGGGCGACGAGTGGGTACTGGCCGCAGTTCTCGGCCCGGCCGGCGGTCTTTGCCCTGATCTATCTCCAGGCCGTCGCCGTAGGAATACTGGTATTGATCTGGCTTTGCCAGGCGGTTCGTTATGGGACCGAGCGGGCGATTGCGAACATCGCGGCCAATTATTTTTCAATCGTCTACCTGGGGCTCCTGAGCAGCTTCGTGGTGGGCATCCGCCTGCGATGGGGGCCCTGGGCGCTGCTGATGTTCATTTTTACTGTAAAGCTTGCAGATACAGGGGCTTACTTCACTGGCAGGTGGCTTGGACGACACCCTTTCAGCCCGCGGATCAGCCCCAAAAAGACCTGGGAAGGCCTTGCCGGGGCCATCGTGGCCAGTGCCGTCACCGGCGCTGCTTTCGCCGGGGCCTGTGGTATTATGACCTGGACCGTCGGAGCCGGTTTTGGGGCTCTTTTCGGTGTGCTTGGGCAGTACGGTGATCTGGCCGAATCCATGATGAAACGGGACGCCCGAATCAAGGATTCGGCGGCGTACGTGCCGGGGTTCGGGGGCGTTCTGGACGTGATCGACTCGCCGCTGGCGACGGCTCCGCCGGCATGGCTGTTTTTCTATCTGGTGTGCCATTGAAGGAAGAGACACTCGAAATCCGATTGCACTTGGACTCGGACAAGCAGCGACTGGAATTGTTCGGCCCGCGGGACAAGCACCTGCGTCTGATCCGCGGCGCAACGGGGGTGGAGATCGTGGCGCGGCAGGACAGCCTCCTGTTGCGGGGCGATGCCCCGGACGTCGTCCGGGCCGGAGAGGTGCTGGATCGTATCCACAAGCGACTGATCGCCCGCGGGGCCTTGAGCGAGCAGGACGTCCACGATGTGATCACCCAGTTGGAGCACCGCGTCTCAACCGACGGCATGGAGCCGATCACGGTATTCTCGCACAAAGCCGTGATCGAGCCGTTTACGAAGGGCCAGTTGCACTATATCGAGAAGATGCTCAAGAACGACCTGACCTTTTGCACGGGGCCGGCGGGGACGGGCAAGACCTACCTGGCCGTGGCCGTGGCGGTGTCGATGTTGAAGAAGCGGCAGATTCGGCGGATCGTCCTGGCCCGGCCGGCCGTGGAGGCCGGTGAAAAGCTGGGCTTCCTGCCGGGCGACCTGCAGGCCAAGGTCAACCCCTACCTGCGGCCGCTGTTCGACAGCCTTGAGGACATGATGGAGTTCGCGCAGATGCGCAAGTTCATGGAGATGGACATCATCGAGGTGATCCCGCTGGCCTTCATGCGGGGCCGGACGTTGAACGAGGCCGTGGTCATCTGCGATGAGGCCCAGAACACCTCGCCGCAGCAGATGCTGATGGTCTTGACCCGGCTGGGGCGCGGCTCGAAGATGATTATCACGGGGGACATCACCCAGGTCGACCTGGAGACCGGGCAGACCAGCGGGATGATCGACGCCAAGCGCACGTTGCAGGGGATTCCCGGAATCGCCTTCGTGGACCTGGACGAGTCGGATATCGTTCGGCACCGGCTGGTTCAGAACATTGTCAATGCCTACGAGCGTCGCAAGGACGCGGGCAAGGCGGATGCCTAGATGGCGCGCAAGAAAAAGAAAATCAGTTCGCGGCGACGGCAGGTCCGGGACAATCTCTCGGCCGAGCGGCTGGGGCGTCTGGACCGGTTGGTGAACAGCCGGTTGCCGACCGGAATCCTGATGCTGCTGCTGTTCATGGCGGCCGCAACGGCGCTGCTGAGTGTGCTGCCGCCCGCCGAGGGGGCGTACGCCGGACAATGGCGGCCTTACGGGGACATCGCCGCGGTGGCGCTGCTGGTGCTCTTCATCAGTCTCGGCATGGCGGTGTACGTGCATCATTTCCGCCCACAGATCCTGAGTCGGCCCCGGCGGGCGATGGCCCTGGCCGGTTTGTTCGTCGTGCTTTTGGGCATCACCAAAGTCGGCGCGTTATATCACCAGGAGACGTATCTGGCCACCGGTATGGCCGTGGCCTGCGCGATCATCCTGACCGTGGCCTACGATCAGCGATTCGCTCTGGGCATGGCGGTGTTCTACAGTGTTCTGGCCTCGCTGGCGATCAGCGGCGCGGGCAAGCCCGCGCGGATGGCCACCGTCACTCAATGGCTGACGATGATGGCCGGGGCCGTGCCGTGCTGTTTCGCCCTGCGTGAGATTCGCACGCGCATGAAGCTCATCGAGGTGGCGACGGTGGCGTCAGTCGTGGTGTTCGTGACCGCGGCGGCCCTGGGCTGGCTCGAACGGCAGATCGGACTGGACCTGTTATGGAACGCCGGCAAGGCCGCCCTGATCACCCTGGCCGTGGGCGTGGTGATCCAGAGTTTCCTGCCGATCATTGAAAAGGTCTTCCGCATCGCCACCAGCATGACGCTGCTGGACTACAGCGACGCCAACCAGCCGCTCTTGAGGAAGCTGGCCATGACGGCTCCGGGCACGTTCAGCCACAGCCTGCTGATCGGCTCCATCGCCGAGTCGGCCGCCGAGGCCATCGGCGCCAACGGTTTGCTGTGCCGCGTCGGGGCCTATTACCACGACATCGGGAAGATCAACAAGCCGGCCTACTTCGGGGAAAACCAGATGGGCTCGGCCAGCCGCCACGAGCAGTTGTCGCCCGCGATGAGCCAGTTGGTGATCGTCGGCCACGTCAAGGACGGCATCGAGATCGCGCGGGAGTACGGCCTGCCGGCGGTGTTGCGCCAGTTCATCGAGACCCACCACGGCACGACGCTGATCGAGTATTTCTACAACGAGGCCCTCAAGAAGCAGGGGGACAAGGATGCGCCGGTCTCGGAGATGGACTTCCGCTATCCGGGCCCCAAGCCGCGCACGAAGGAGGCGGCCATCGTGATGCTGGCCGACACGATCGAAAGCGCCGTCCGATCCACGACGGAGCTGACGCCGACGCGGATCGAGGTGATCGTGCACAACATGGTGATGAAGCGCTTGCAGGACGGGCAGTTCGACGAGTGCGATCTGACGCTGCGCGAGTTGAGCCAGATCGAGTCGAGTATGGCCAAGAGCCTGGCCGCGCACTATCATGGACGGGTCGCGTATCCGAAATCGCCCGACAAGCCGCCGGAGAAGGACAAGGGCGAGCCGGTGGCGGCGCCGACGGCGAAGAAGGTGGTCGAGGACGAGCGGGACGATGGATGAGGTGACGATACAGATCGAATGCGGCCATCCTGAGCTGGCCGAGGCGATCGAGCGGCTGCGGGCGCTGGCCGAGCACGTCTGTCGGCGGTTTGCAGAGGGGGCGATCTGCCTGGACCTGGGCGTCGTGGACGATTCGGAGATCCGGCGGCTCGAGCGGCAGTTCTTTGACCAGGACGAAACGACGGATGTCATCAGTTTCGACCTCTCCGAGCCGGGTGAGCCGCAGCGCACGTTGTGCATCGCGGTCAACGCCGACGAGGCCCGGCGGCAGGCCCGGCGTCGCGGCCATGGGGTCGAGACGGAACTGGCCTTGTACGTGGTGCATGGCCTGCTGCACCAGTTCGGCTTCGATGACGTCGATCCGACCGCGGCCGAACGAATGCATCGAATGGAAGACCGGATCCTCGATGATGAGGGATTCGGCGTGGTTTATGAACGGCCCGTGCGGACCACGGACGGGCCGCCGCAGTCAAAGGGGTGACGCGTCGTGGATGACGTTGGATGGTTATGGTTGGGTCTTCTCGCCTTGGCGGCGACGAGTCTGTTCTTCTCTCTGAATCACCTGGCCCTGCGGGGCTTTTCGCGCGTGAAGTTGCAGGAGGCCCTCAAGGCGGCCGGTAAGGGCGACGTTCCGCCGGCCTTCCTGAGCGCCCGGGACCGGATCATGCTGCTGTGTCTGTGGGCGGCCTTGGCCGCGGACGTCGGCGTGGTCCTGCTTTTGGTGCATCTGCTGTCGGACCGGCCGCGGGGCCTGGTCCTGGCGGGTGGGATTGCGTTTGTGCTCCTGGCCGTGGTGCACGGACTCTTGCCGCACGTCTGGGCGCGATACACCGCCGAGGCGCTGCTCCTGCGGACGCACCGGCTGCTGGGTGTTCTGGCCTTGGTGCTGGCGCCCCTGGGCTGGCTGGGCCGGCGAGGCGAGGCGATAGTGCGGCGTTTGGCCGGGGCCGACAACGGCGACGACGAAGACCGCGACCAGCGTCAGGAGGAGTTTCTCACGGTCGTGGAGCAGGGGCACCTGGACGGCGTGGTGGACGCCGAGGAAATGGAGATGATCGAGAACGTCCTCGAGTTGAGCGAGACCACCGCCGAGGAGATCATGACCCCACGGACGGACGTCGTGGCGTTGAGCGTCAACGACGACCGGCAGACCGTCCTGGAAACCATCAGCCAGGCCGGGCATTCACGGATCCCCGTCTATGAGGGCGATATCGACCACATCGTGGGACTCGTCTACGCCAAGGACCTCTTGACCGAGGTGGGACGCACGGATGAGGAGTTCCGCCTGCGCGACAAGATCCGGCCGGCGTATTTCGTGCCCGAAAGCAAGCCCCTTCGGGCGCTGCTGCAC
>DSDH01000230.1 GCA_011055475.1 Phycisphaerales bacterium
ACCCAGTGCCGCTCGAATCGGGCGCTTCACGATGCCGTGAAGTTCCTCGCGGACGGCGGGATCGGCGAGGTGCGCTTCGCGAGGGGGCTGTGCTACAAACGTCGGCGGTCCATCGGCCCGCTGGGCGATTATCCGATCCCTTCGGAGGTGGACTTTAACCTGTGGAGCGGGCCGGTGCCCTATACCACGCCGAAGCTGACGCGGCCGAGTTTCCACTATGATTGGCACTGGCAGCGGCTGTACGGCAACGGCGACTCGGGCAACCAGGGGCCGCACCAGACGGATATCGCGCGGTGGGGCCTGGGTCTCAATCGGCATCCCGTGCGGGTGATCGCCTATGGCGGGCGGCTGGGCTACCAGGCGGAGCGGAATGACCCGAACTACGTTGATGCCGGTGATACGCCCAACACCGAGGTGGCGGTGTACGACTACGGGGACAAGTGCATCGTGTTTGAGACGCGGGGCCTGTCGGTGGACAATTCGGCGGATGAGGAGATCAACCGCCTGTTCGGCAGCAATCGCGGCAACAAAATCGGCGTCATTTTCTACGGGTCCGAAGGGTATCTCGTCCAGCGGAGCTATACGAACTGTGTGGCGTACGATCGCAGCGGCAAGGTGATCAAGGAGTTCGGCGGCGGCGGCGACCACTATGGCAACTTCGTCGAGGCCGTGCGCTCGCGACGCAGCGAGGACCTGAATTCGGATGCGTTCCAGGGGCATTTGTCCGCGGCCATGGCCCACCTGGCCAACATCAGCTACTACCTGGGCGAGAAGAACACGGTCTCGCCGGAGGAGGCCAAGCGGGTCCTCGATGGGGTCAAGAGCCTGGATGACAACGCCGAGACGCTGCGGCGGACCCTGCAGCACCTGCGGGACAACGGCGTGGACCTGGCCAAGTACCCGATCTCGATGGGGCCGATGTTGGAGTTCGACCCGCAGCGGGAGGTCTTCACGAACAGTGCCGCGGCCAACGCGATCCTGCATCGCGAGTACCGGGCGCCCTTTATCTGCCCGACGGCGGACAAGGTGTAAGACTTTCTGCTGTACGGAATGAACAGGGGGCCGTGCCGAGGACCGTTCGGCGCGGCCCTTTTCTTGCGCATGATCGGCGGGCCGCGGGTGTGAGCGTTCAGGTGAGTCGTTTGCGCAGGTTCGCGCGGGCCCGCACGAACAGGATGCCTGCGAGCGTGACGTGTATCACGGTATAAATCAGCCAGTAATGCACCATGTGGGGATTCGGTCGGGAATAAGGATCTATGGCGGCCTCGAATGTCGTTAGAGCCAGGCCGACAGGCATGGCGTTCAGGACGAACCCGACTGCATCCTCCACCAGCTTCCGCCAGAACCATGCATAGTAGGGGATCAACTCGGTGGCATACTCGCCAAGTGCCACGGCGATCACGGGGAGGAGACCCCAGATTACGCCGAGGAAGGCCATATTAGCCAGGACCGCGGCCGTGCTGCGGCGCAGGCGACTGCTGAAGTAGAGCCCCGACCCGATCAGCACGGCTGAGGCTGTCGTGGCCAGGACTGTTCCCGCGATGAGCAAAAGGACGGAGCTATTGCTGACATGCCAGGCCAGCAACAGGACCGCGATGGCCGGCAGCCACACGAGTCCCACGCGACGGAGGATACCGATGATCTTGCCGCCCAGGATCTGGCCGTCGGTAAGGCACGTGGTCAACAGCGTCTCCCAGGTGCGGGCCTCCTTCTCGCGGGTGATGCACGTAGCCGGGACGGTGAGTGACAACATCACCGCGATGAACAGGAATGCGGCGATCGAACAGCCCAGCAGAAGACTGAACAGGATCAACGGCTCGATCGTTTCCAGCAGGATCGTCAGACCTAACGTTGCGATGAACAGCGCGGCGATGACCAGGTTGACGGCGTAAAGGACGAAACGCCAGCGGCCCAGAATCGGCGTGAGGAACTCCTTCCAGATCATGCCGGGCCCAAGGGTGCGGCGGATGAGGCTATGCAGAAACAACGGGCGGTATAGAACCTCGGCTTTTCGGGGCGCTTTGGGCGGACGGTTATCAGGGCGACGTGTCCGCGTCGAGAGGCTGCGGACGGAGGCGGGATGAATCTTGAGGCATGACAGAACGAGCAGAGGAATCGTAAGCGCCAACACCAACCCACAATGGATAGACCAAGTGTGTTGTGGGTACCAGCCCCAGCCCCAAGCCACCCCCTGGACCAGATATTCGGTTTCCGCACCAAGCATCCAGTACGGGGATGCGTAGAGTCCACACAACTCAGCCATATCCCTAAGACTGGCGGACAGGAGTTGACCTATGCCTTTGAGAACGGCTGGTATCACCAGCCAAATTGCTCCTGCAGTGGTGGTCGCCAGGATGATGACCGTGTAGGCGTGGCGACAGTAGATCGAATAGCACAATGTCAGGGCCGCCAGGAAGATCACGGTTGTCCAGGTGGTACACCACGCGCAGATCAAATAGCCCCAGGGGATGCCGCCAAAGACCCGGATCAGGATGAGCAGGGGGATGCTCAGGGCGAAAAGGTGCAGCAGGTGCAGCAGCTTGCTGAGGATCTTGCCGGCGACGATCTGGACGCTGGTGATGGGCGTGGTCAGCAGGACCGCCAGCGTGCGGCGCTCGACCTCCTCGCTGATCGCCGTGCTGAGGAGAAAGACCGTCACAATCTGCAGGCCGATGAACTGGAACCACGTCAGGAGAACGACGAACGCGATGCCAGTTTCGGTCATCGCGGCCAATTGGACGGCCTGCCAGTGGTACGTGCTCAGCGCTTGGGGCCAGATCAGAAGCACCAGCAGCATCAGCAGGCCCAGGTAGGCGCTGCGCAGCGCGTAGTATCGGCGGCGGCGGGCCGTGACCCGCATCTCCTTGTCCAGGATCGGGCCCAGCAAGGTGCCGGGTCGCAACAGGGCGGTCATCGACGCGAGCCTGGCCTTTATCGGCATGGCACAGCCTCCCGGGCAGGTCCTTGCGAACGCCATAAGCGTACCCTCCGGGTATTCGAATGTCCATACGGTATGGACGCGGATGGCAGACTTGCGGATGACATCGAAATCGCCGGACCTGCGGGACTTGCGGGGGCGCCACGATGAATTGTCTTGCCTGGCGGGGCGTCGTGGCCTATAGTGGAGGTGTCGCCCCGGTGCGTCTGTAAGGTGTCGGGTGCTGTCTGGAAAGCCTCTGGTCGGAGGGATACAGATGGATGATTTGACGGTTCGCAAGGCGGTATTTCCCTGGTGGCTGGCGGGTCTGGTGCTGGGCCTGGTGCAGGTCTTGGCCGTGGCCCTGGAAGGGCCGCTGGGGGTCTCGACGCAGTTCGTGGTCGTGGAGGGCGTGGCCGCCAAACAGGTCATGCCGGAATATGCCGAATCGCACCCGCTGCTGAGCCAGGAGAAATACCATACACTGGGCTATGGCTTCTGGCTGGACGCGGGCCTCGTCGCCGGGGCGTTCGTGGCGGCCGTGGTGACGCTTCGCTGGCGGCCGCGGGCGACAACGGTCTGGTGGAAGCTCAACCGCGGGCGCAGTGACTACCTGGGCCGGTTTGTGTTCGGCTTCGTCGGCGGCTTTTTGATTCTGCTGGGGGCGCGGCTGGCCCACGGCTGTACGAGCGGGCAATTCGCCGGCGGCTGGGCGTTGCTTTCGCTGTCGGTCGTGCCGTTCACCATCATGATGTTCCTGGGCGGCTTGCTCACCGCCTGGCTGGTGTACCCGCGTACGCCCGAGATTCAGCGATAAGGAGGTGCGGGATGGAATCGACGCTGGACACGTGGTTGAACACGTTCAATCTGACGGGATTCATCGTGGGGGTGTTGTTCGGGGCCGCGCTCTTTCTGGGCGGGTTGGCCGATCCGGACAAGATCGTCGGCACGCTGCGGCTCAAGGACCTCCACGCCCTGCGGACGATCATCCTGTTCGTGCTGGTGGGCATGTTGGGGACGTGGATTCTGCAGTTGGCCGGCGGCTACGCTCAGGGCACGCCGAAGCCCGCGACGATGGTCACGGTCGTGCTGGGTGGCGGCCTGCTGGGTGTGGGGTTCGGCATGACCGGGTATTGCCCGGGTACGGGGCTGGCCTGTGCGGCGGCGGGGCGGTTTGATGCACTGATTACGGTGCTGGGTATGTTCGCCGGGGCCGCGGCGTTCATTTGGGCTTATCCGGATATCATCCAGCCGCTGGAGAAGCTGGCGGCGTACGACTTCGGCAAGATCACGATTCTGGAGTACTTCGAGGTGCAGGACGACAGCCGGGTGAAGTTTGGCTTGGTGCCGGTGGTGTTTGTTGTGGGGATGGTCCTGCTGTTCCTGATACGACCTCGCAAGCAGCGGCCGGCGGCGGCCTATGCGCCGGTGCCCGTGGAATCCGCTCTGGAGCGGCCCGCGGAGCCCCAGCCTCGCCAAGTAGAGATCGAGCCGGCCGTCTCGGGCCAGGCCGCGCCCGAAACGGTCTCGACACCCGAGCCCGCGTCGGAAGAATCGGATTTGGAGTCGTCCTGGCTGGGCGAGCCGGAGCACGAAGGCCGGGAGGATGAAGACGAGGGGCCTTTACGTCTTGAGCTCGAGCCGGAAGAGGAGGAGCCCGAGTCCGAATCGCCGCCCGATCGGGACGAGAAGGACTGAGGGCGCGGAGTCGCCCGGCGGTGGCCGCGGGGTCCGACATGGAGGTATGGCCAATCGGCAGGCTGGTGAGCTGGGTCGATGGATACTTGGCCGAACGGGGGGTTGAGACGCCGCGGCTCTCGGCGGAGTTGCTGGTGTCGCACGTTTTGGGCTGTCGGCGGATCGATCTGTACACCCGATGGGCCGAGCCGGTCGAGGCGCAGCGGCGGGCGGCCTTGCGCGACCTGGTCCGTCGCGCGGGGGCCCATGAACCCATCGCCTACCTTGTC
>DSDH01000231.1 GCA_011055475.1 Phycisphaerales bacterium
CGGCCCAGTAGATCATCCAGGCAGCCCGTCACCGCCGACTGCAACGCCTCCCGGCCCGCCGGCTCGCCGGCATGGTGGATCCGGCTGACGACGTCATCACCATAGCGGATCTGCGGGTTGGCCTCGGCGACCGTCGCCAGAACGTGGCCCGACTGCAGATCGTGCAAGCGGCCGACAATCGTCGTCGTTCCCAGGTCCACCGCCAAGCCGTACAGCTCGGTGCGGGTATCCCCCGGCTCGACACCGATCAGCCACAGCGGCTCCGCCGGCTCGGCCGACAGAGACTCGCGACAGACGGCCGTGATCCCCGACCCGGAACCCAGAACCCCCGTGTCCACCACGGATAACTCCTGCGCCGGCGGGCAAGACCGCACCGGCCGACCCAGGATGCGTCCGATCCGGTCGACACACGCGTCGGGCCCAACTTCCACGCCGGGCAAGAACACCTTGATAAGGCTGGGTTCGGCGGCCGTGCCTTCGCCATGCGTGTGCCGGAGGATCTGTTGGGTGTAGTACCGCGAACCGTCGGGTACGGTGACCTGCACGTCCCGCTCGACCCGATACTGGCAGGCCAGCACGTCGCCCTGCCCGGCCACCTGAACGCGGCATTGGCCGCAGGTGCCGACGCGTCCGCACGCGCTGTACAGAAGGATGCCCGCCCGGTCGGCCGCCTCGATCAGGGTCGTGCCGCGCGGAACCGCCACGCGGCGTTGATCGGGAAGGAACCTAACCGTGAAATGCTCCATCGGGCCGCCCGGAAAAGAGCACTCTATAGGGAATATCTTGTGTGCACAAAACAGGAAATCAAGGCGGCCCTCCCGCCTTGATTGTTCTCACCCACCCTGTGCCCGACCGACCCCGCGAACCGGATCGGCCGCGGCACGCCATCGCCTGGGCCCGTCTAGCTGATTTTGTTCCGGACTTTCCAGCGTGCCCGGCGTTTCTTGCTACCGATTTTTCGCCTGCGTCTCGGCTTAGCCATGCAGTGCTCCCATTGCCCGATCAACGAATCATGAATTGGCTTCAACCTGTGCATTCTAGCTGGTATGATGCCAAGACGCAAGAGCGGAAAACGTCTTTCTGTACGTGACGGAGGCCACCATGATTCAGTGTGCCCAATGCGACTTGTACGAGGTCGATGAACACGGCCGGCGCGTGTTCCGTTGCGACCCGTTCACCAACATCAAGGAACCGGAGTGCCTGCTGAAATGGCAGCTTCTGCGGCTCGACATGCTCGTCGGCAGCTTCCAGGGCATGAGCCTCTGGCAGCAGCGCATGGCCCCCCTGCAAGACAAGATCATGAAGTACGTCAAGCGGGAGTTGGACGAGATCGAGGAGTCCGAGCAGTGGAAGCAGGATGACGAGGACGAGGAGCTCTTCTAGCACCCCCGGCCGGACAGCGAAACCTCGTCATCAAGCGGCGTTTAATGCAATAGGCGGTCACGCCTTTGCGTCTGAAACTCTGACGGCCAAGCGAGTATGGATCAAGAGCCGAGCCTGGAACAGGTCATAATCGACTGTCGCCGCGGCAGCGAGAAGGGCTTTGAACGACTGGTTGACATGTTCGCAAGTCGTTGTTATAGCTACTTTTACAGATTGACCGGCAACGCGGCGACCAGCGACGACCTGCTCAGCGAGTTGTTTGTGCGGCTGTGTGAGAAGATCGGTTCATTCAAGGGTGGGTCCTTTGAGAAGTGGCTGTTCACGATCGCGTCGAACATTTTTCACGACCACCTACGGCGACAATACCGGTACAGGAGGCTGCTCGACGCCAAGGTCCTAGAAATGCGGCAGGATCATCCGCCCGCCCGGTCAAACGATGAAGCGATGGACCGGGTGGAGAAGATGCTCCGGCGGCTGGACGATGATACGGCGGAGGTGCTGATGCTGCGGTTTTATGGGGAATTGAGCTTCAAGGAGCTGGCGGAGATGCGATCCGAGCCGATCGGGACGACCCTGTCCAAGGTCCACCGGGGCATCAAGAGGCTCCGTGAGATGCTGGGGGAAGAACGTGGCTAGCGATAAGGAAAACCTCAAGGCCCTGCTGCTGGGCTTCTACGACGAGGCCGAGGCCGACGCCGTCGAGCGCGACATCCGCTGGGCGGATGGCGCGATGGCCGACTGGCCCCGGCCCGCGCCCGATCCGCGGTTCCTGGCCCGAATCAAGGCCCGAGTCCGTGCCGAGTCGCTGGGGCGACGACGACGGCGGGCCCTGCTGCGGACTCTGTCCTCGGTCGCCGGCGTGGCGGTCATTGCGTTCGCGGCTTACTCCGTGTTTCGTTCGGCCCCGGGACCCGCACCCGGGCCCAAGGCTCTGCTGCCTGTCTCGACTTGGGCCATTGAGGTGGAAAGCGACGCCCGCCTGGCCGAAATCTCCGCCGAGCTCGATGAACTCGCCGCCAGCATGAAAGAGCTGCAGATCGACATCTCGGCCCCTGAGTCGAATGCAGCCCACGGGCGCGAGGGGGCTGACAACAAAACCACCATGTCACTGGACGACTTCTGGAAAGGGTAGGATCGTGCCGGCTCGCCGCTTCGTCAACCACGCATGGAACGGCCCCACAGGCGTCGTCCTGCTCGCCGTGTTGATCCTGTGCCCCCTGGCCACCGGGCAGGACGAAAGCCTCTGGTCCGCCGAGGGCGAGCAGGAGATCGAACAGCCGCTGGTGACCAAGGCCCAGATCGAGGCCCTTCTGGAAAAATGGGATCAGACACAGCCGCAGCGGGCCCGCTTGTTCCGACAGCTTCGCGAGAAGGACCCGATCCAGTTCGCCCTGACGATGCATCAGATCGTTCAGCGACAGCAGGCCGCCGAGCAGCCGCCGCAAGCGGGCTCGCGACAACCCAAGGAAGTCACCCCCCAAGGCTCCCGCCAGGAGGCCCAGGACGAAAGCCGGGAGGCACGGGCCGCGCGCTGGCGCCAGTACCTCATGGATCAGCTTGATGAGTATATGGCCTGGCTCAAGGAGAACGCCCCCCAGGAGGCCGAGCGCCTGGAGGCCTTGCGCGACGCCGACCCGGAGGAGTTCGTCAACCAGGTCGCCGTCAGTCGCCGTCGATACGAACCGGTCATACGGGCCCAGAAACGCAATCCCGAGCTGGCCGAACTGCTCATGGTTGATATCGATCTCCAGGATCAGCGGGACATGCTGCTGGCGCAGATCGCCCTCGCCCAAGGTCGGCAACGCGACGTGCTCATTGAACAACTGGCCGAGGTCGTCAGCCGGCGATTCGACGTTATCGTGCAGAAACGGCACATCAAGTTCGCCGAAATCGAGGCCCGGATTGAGAAGATGCGTCAAAGCCTCCAGGCTCAGAAGAACGAGCTGCAGCGGCTGACCCGGCAAAAACAACGGGTCACCCAGGATCGCGTCAAGGAACTGCTCCAGCCGCCGCCCACGCCTCCCCGGGCACCGTGATCTCTTTGGAGGTGGAGGGCTTGGCGGGTCTTACGCAAGGCGTGAGGATCGGACCACCCTGAACCTGACCTACCGTCGGCCTTCCTGTTCCAGACGCGTCGCCTCCTTGAGCATGCGTCTTTCCTTGCGAGTCAGGCTTTGAAGGCCGGATTCGTGCACCTTGGCGAGAATCCGATCCACCTCTCGACGCAGGGCCTGGGCCTTGGCCTGCTTGCGCTGCCACCGCCCCTGCCCGCGGCGATACACGGCGCCGGCCAGCCGCGGCCGCAGCAACGTGTAGCCCACACCCACGGCCAGCCCGGCCAGATGCGCCAATTCGCCCCCGGCGTTGTGGCCCCTGAGGATCATCAGCACGCTGGCCCCCACACAGATGATCACCAGGAAGCGCAGCGACATGGGCACGATCATCATCAACAGCACCCGCAGGTTCGGATACAACACCGCCCCGGCTCCCAACAGGCCCAGGATCGCCCCGGAGGCCCCGACCATGAAGCCGATCGGCAGAATCCCGGCCAACGCCACGAGCGTGTACAGCAGACCTCCGACGGCCCCCGCACACAGGTAGAACACCAGGAACCGCCGCGAGCCGAACTGCCGCTCGATCAGCGGTCCGAACTGCCACAGCACGAACATGTTGAACAGCAGGTGTCCCGGGGTGGCGTGCAGGAATTGGTAGGTCACCCATCGCCACACCTGCGCCGCGGCGAACAGGGTCTGCGGAAACACACTGAACCACTGGGCAATCGGATTGTCATCCGTGAGAATTGGCCCATAGGAGATGGACTGGATCACGTAGACGCCGATGTTGATAATCAGCAGCCACTTGACCACGGGCGTGATGGTCGGCATGTTGAAGCGTACCGGCGGCTGCTCCGACGGCCGATAGTCCACCTGACTGTAATCGCGATCGTAGATACCCATTGAAACCACCTGTCCCCCCTGGCGACACGGTTCTATAATATCGACACGATCATACACGGGCCAAACGGATTTTCTGAAGATGAGCGATTTCACGTTCCTCCAGGACCAGCTCGACGCCCTGGCGCAACAGGGTCTGGCACGGTCACTGCGCACGGTCGTCTCCGCCCAGGGGCCCGTGATCCGCCTGGCCGACGAGCCCGGCGAGAAGATCCTGTTTTGCAGCAACAACTACCTCAGCCTGGCCGCCGACCCGCGGATCGGCCATGCGGTCGCGGAAGCGGTCCGGACCTGGGGGTACGGGGCCGCCGCCAGCCGCCTGGTCTCCGGAACCATGGAGCTGCATCGCCGGCTGGAGCATCGATTCGCCGCGTGGCTGGGCAAGGAGGCGGCACTGCTGTTCAGCTCAGGCTTCGCCGCCAATGAGGCCCTGTTGCGCACCCTGCCCGAACGCGGCGACCTGGTTCTGCTCGACCGTATGGATCACGCCTCCCTCATCGACGGGGCGACCGCCGGGTCGGCCCGCTTCAGGCGGTATGACCGCA
>DSDH01000434.1 GCA_011055475.1 Phycisphaerales bacterium
CTTGATCAAACGGCTGGGGCTCAAGCGGGGCTATTACGATTTCGCCGCCGGCGCCGTGCATTTCATCGTGCTCGACAGTCTGGACGTGAGCGTCTGTGGCGGATGGGATGTCCGGAGCGATCATTACCGTGAAGGACGGCGGATTTTCGATCGGCTCCGCCGCGATGGGGCCCCGAACGCCTTCGAGTGGAACGGCGGGATCGGCCCGGTCCAGCGGCGATGGCTGGCCGAGCGACTGGAACAGATCGAACAGGAAAGGCGCCGAGCGGTGGTGTTTTCACATCTCCCGCTGGAGCCCCAAGGGGAGAGGCATACCCTTTGGAACGCCGCCGAGGTGGCCGGGCTTCTGGAGTCCTGCCCCGCGGTGGAGGCGTTCTTCTGTGGGCATCGCCACGCCGAGCGCTACGCACGACAAGGCGGTGTCCATTACGTGACGCTGGAGGCCCTGGTTGAGGCGCCGCAAGAGAACGCCTATGCGGTCGTTCAGGTGCGACCCGATCGCATGATCGTCGAGGGGCGCGGCGCGATGAAAGGCCGCACATGGCCTCGGAACAAGACGTGAGTCTACGAGAGGAGCGCTGGTTTTGTCCATGACGCCGTTGTTGGACCATATTCAGGGCCCCGCCGATTTGAAGGACCTTTCGGCGGAGCAGTTGGAGGCATTGGCCGAGGAGGTTCGCCAGTTCATCACCGCCTCGGTCAGTCAGACGGGGGGGCACCTGGCCAGCAACCTGGGCGTGGTCGAATTGACGATCGCCATGCATCGCGTGTTCGATTTCGCGCGCGATCGGCTCGTCTGGGACGTGGGGCATCAGTGTTATGCCCACAAGATTCTCACGGGGCGGCGTGATGTTTTTGCCAACCTGCGCCAGGCCGACGGGCTGAGCGGCTTCCCCGATCCGGAAGAGAGTCCCTACGATGCGTTCCGGGTGGGCCACGCGGGGACCAGTATCGCCACGGCGCTGGGGTTGGCGCTCGGTGCCCAGCACCGCGGCACGGATGAGCGGGTCGTCGCCTTTGTCGGCGACGCCAGCATCGTCAACGGGACGAACTTCGAGGCGTTGAACAACCTGGGCCTGGTGCGGCGGCAGTTGCTCATCGTCCTGAACGACAACTCCATGGCTATCGACGTGACCCCCGGGGCGATGGCGCACTACCTGGCCCGCGTGCGCTTGAGCCATACCTACGAGGACCTGCGCAAGACCACCCAGTCCATTCTCGATCACCTGCCCGTGATCGGCCGGCCCATGGGCGAGGCCCTGGAGAACTTCAAAAAGACAATTCGTATGCAAATCTCGCCCAGCCGTTTGTTCGAGAGCCTCAACATTCCGTATTTCGGGCCCGTGGACGGCCATGATATCATCTCGCTGATCGAGCTGTTCCAGGCGCTGAGCGACCTGGACCGCCCGGCGCTGCTGCACGTATACACCCGCAAGGGCAAGGGCTTTGGACCGGCCGACACCGATCCGTGTCGGTTTCACAGCACCGGTCCGTTCGAGATACGCGGCCAGTCCGTGGAAGTTGCGCCGGGGCCCCGGTCGTTCACGGCGGCGTTCTCCGATGCGATCGTGGACGTGGCGCGGGCCGATGATCGCGTGGTGGCGATCACGGCCGCCATGCCCGACGGCACGGGTCTGACGGCGTTTCGCGAGGCGTTTCCCGATCGCTTCTACGACGTGGGCATCGCCGAAAGCGCGGCGGTCGATCTGGCCGCCGGTCTGGCCCGCAAGGGACTCCGGCCCTTCGTCTGCATCTACAGCACCTTCCTGCAACGCGGCTTTGACCACATCTTTCAGGAGGTGGCCCTGCAGGGGTTGCCGGTGATTTTCTGCATTGATCGGGCCGGACTGGTCGGCAGCGATGGGCCCACGCATCACGGATTGATGGATATCGGGTTTCTTCGGATGCTGCCGTCGATGGTAATCGCCGCGCCGGCCTGCGAATCCGAGATGCGGCAGGCGCTGATGCTGGCCGTGCGCAGTGAGACGCCGATCGCGATTCGGTATCCGCGGGACGTGGTGCGCAACGGGCGCATCGACGCCGCCTGCGAGGTCGGGCCGTTCGAGCCGCCCCACGGCCGGATCGTTCGGCAGGGCCGTGATCCGATTGTTCTGGCCGCTTTGGGACCCGTCCTTGATCGCGCCTTGGATGCGGCCGATCGACTGGAGGAGCACGGCGTATCCGTGACGGTGTTCAACGCCCGATTCGCCAAGCCCGTGGACCCGGCGCTGCCCGAGGCCGTCGCCGCGGGCAAGACGGTGGTGACGCTGGAGGATCATTACCGCATCGGCGGATTCGGATCGGCCGTGCTCGAGACCGTCGCTGCAGGGGGTCCGGCCGGCGCGGACGGGCGGGTCCTCTGTTTGGGGGTACCGGACACGTTTGTTCCCGCGGCCGAGAGAGCATCCCAGCTCGACGCGGCCGGAATGAGTGTTGAGGCGGTCGTCCAGATCGTCTTGGCGCATTGCGACGCCGCACACAAGAGCCGGTTCAAGCAGACCTTATGAGATGACCGGATCGGTTTGTTCGCGTTGATCGAGGGCGGCGGGGCGGTTCCGTCCGTGGGAGGGTCGCTATCAAACCGGGAGACGTCTGAAACACCTGATTGACAAAAAACTGCGCCCGCCGTTATTTTGCTTGACAGGCGCGTCCGCGCCTCGTAGCGTGCTCGCGTGTGTTTGGAGAAAGGGTAGAGACCCCGCAGGGACGCCCCTCTACTTTTCCAGGGTTTCGGGTGCCGCCGCAAGCGCAATTCCCGGACCTATGTGATTCCTGGGTTGAGCCGGAGGGTGGTACGATGGTACGCAACGACCTCGCCGTGTGTCTGTTAATAGGGGCGGTCTCCGTGTGGGCACAGGCCCGCTACGCCGGAGGTACGGGTCGCATCGACGACCCTTATCAGATCGCGGACGCTGAGGACCTCAGGCAGGTCGCCGAGAACCAGGCGGATTGGTCCAAGGCCTTCCTTCTCGTCGCCGATATCGACTGGGCGCACGATCCGGACGGCTCCTTCATGCCTATCGGCATTGACGAATACGGGCGCCGATTCGCCGGCGTATTCGACGGCAATGGGCATACCATCCGCGGGTTGACCCTGGTGACCGATTCGGATTCGCGGGTAGGCTTGTTCGCCGCGGTAACCGGAACGGTCAAGAACCTGCGTTTGGTTGATGCGGTTGTTGATGCGCCGGGCACTGATTGGGTGGGCGCCCTGGTGGGTTCCCTGCGATACGGCACGCTGAAGAACTGTACGGTCGAAGGCGGGCGGGTCTCGGGCCGCAACAACGTCGGCGGTCTGGTCGGCTGGAGCGATCACGGCAATTTGTATCATTGCTCGGCGACGTGCGACGTGTTCGGCCAGAACGAAGTCGGGGGATTGCTGGGCGATGGGGAGGTCACGAAGCTTGTGGGGTGTTTCGCCACGGGCGACGTCATGGCCACCGGCGACGACGTCGGCGGACTCATGGGATCGAACTATGGCGGTCTTCTGAGTGCGTGCCACGCCCACGGGGCTGTCGTCGGCCGGTTCTACACCGGCGGGCTGGTGGGTGGGAATTACCTCGGCTTCATCGGCGACGCCTACGCGGTCGGAGCCGTGCAGGGCGAGGAGCGGGTCGGCGGTTTGGTGGGTGACAACGCGCCTTGGGGCGTGATTGTCAACGCCTTTGCCGTCGGACGGGTGACCGGCGTTCGGCATGTCGGCGGCCTGGTGGGGACCAATAACAACCCCTGTCGCGGCGCCACGCCCTACGGGACCATTGTCGATTGCTACTGGGACGTGCAGACCAGCGGCCTGGCGACCATGTGCGGGGATGAACAGCGCGACTGCGACGACAGCCGGGGTCGGACGACCGCCGAACTGCAGCGGCGGGAAACTTACCGCAACTGGGATTTCACGTCCACGTGGGCCATCAGCGAAAAGCAAACCTACCCCTATTTCCGCACGCAGTTGACCGGCGACCTGAACAACGATGACCGCGTCGATCTGTGCGACCTGTCGGTCCTGGCAGGACAGTGGCTCAAGGGCCTCGGCGACGATCTCGATCCCTGATCGGCTCCGGGCGCGATTCTGCCTCAAGGAACGCATCGGGCCGGTCGATAAAGAGGATGCGAGAATCGCGTTAAGGGAGACAAGTCGATGGGTGGGATGCATCGTATCCTCGTGGTCGAGGACAGTGCCGTCAATCAGACCCTTCTGGAGGCCATGTTTCGCAAAACCGGCCAGGTGGAGGCGGTCTTTGTGGACAACGGTATGGACGCCATTGAACGAGCCCTCGCCGAAACGTTTGATCTGATCCTGATGGACATACGCATGCCGGGTATGGACGGCTGCGAGGCCACGCAGGTCATGCGCGACCAGGGGGTGACGGCGCCGATCCTGGCCCTGACCGCGGATGTCTGCGAACAGACCCGGCAGCGCTGCTTCCAGGCCGGGTGCACCGACTTCCTCACCAAGCCCCTGGGTCTGGAGAAACTCCAGGCATTGCTGCAGTTCTACGTCCCCGTCCGGTAAACTCGCGTCGGAACGCCGCGGCGATGGGTTGACGAACCGCGCCGATTCGATCATAGTAGAAGCCGGGATGTTCCGGGCGGCCCCGGACACAGTGACAGAGGGGATCGGCGATGAGAGGCAAGCCAAAGCGAAACGCGAGCATATCCGTTCTGACGTTGCTGGTCGTGGTCTGCGCCGCGGGAGCGGGCGACTGGCCGCACTGGCGGGGGCCGTATTTCAACGGATCCTCGGACGAGGTCAACCTGCCCACTGCGTGGACGACCACCGACAATATCGCCTGGCGCGTGGATTTGCCGGGCCCGTCAGCGGCCACGCCGATTGTCTGGGGCGAGCACGTGTTTGTCCCCAGCGTCAACCTGGCCGAGGA
>DSDH01000001.1 GCA_011055475.1 Phycisphaerales bacterium
CATGAGCGATCTCCACCTGCTTCTTGGCAATCAACGGCCGCGCAATGCTTGTGCCCAGCAGGTACTTGTCCTCATAGACCGCGCCGGCCTTGAGCATCGGCCACAGGTACTCCTCCACGAACTCCCGCCGCAGGTCCGCGACCACGCACTTGACCGCCCCCGTCGCGAGCGCCTTCTTCCGAATGCCCTGCAGCTCATCGCCCTGGCCCAGTTCGGCCGCGAAGGCGATCACATCATATCCGTAGGTCTCCTTGAGCCACGGCAGAATGACGCTTGTATCCAGCCCGCCGCTGTAGGCGAGCACCACCTTTTCGGGCTTCTTGGCCATGAGTACCGTCCCACATGCACTTCTGTTCGCTCGTGTCCCATTCTCACAAAGCGGTGCATTATAGCCCCCCGGTGACCGCGGTGTAGCGCAAAACGACGGGATTTCCCCGGCGACTGGGCCCGGCGCGGGACTACGGCGAGGCCGTGGCTATGACCACCCGATACAGGCGCACCTGCCAGTCGGCGAACCTGTCCGTGAATCCTCCCTCGACCAGGGGCAACAGGCGGTCCTCCTCGATATCCTCCACGCGGACCACCTCCGCCCCCGATCGCAGTGAGAAGCGCGCCTCGGTCGTGCCGGGGCGCATCGCGACCGCGAAGACGTAAACATCGTTCTTGTACGACTTGACCAGAACCGCGATCGGAACCTCAGGATTGGACGATGCGACCGTGACCAGGTCGCTCGCCGTGGGGGCATTCAAAACCGGCGCCATCGCATGAATCCGCGCGTTGATCCGCGTGACGGCGCCGAGCATCTCCACATCGTCGAGCAAAGCCGACTCGTTGAACCGCGGCTGCCATTCGTGGACGAAGTAGATCAGCCCGCACGAACCGTGGATCAGCGACATCCAGACCTCGGCCCGCACCTGTCGTGGCGTAGGCTTGGCCGTCGGGTGCTGAATGCGGGTGCACTCGATACAATTCCAGACGATCTTGCGGCCCTCGGACCAGGTCACCAGCCGCTCGACGCCCTTGGCGACGTACCACAGCTTGCCGGCCACCTCCGGATTGCGATGGACCACGGGATAGATGTCGAATGAGACGATGTCGCACCCCTCGATATACAGAGGATAGTCCTCCGGCCGGTTGCGTCGCACGCCGCGTCCGATCCAGTTGTCATAGGCGACCCCCTGGCCCAGATTCAGCAGAACCGGTCGTGTCGGATCGACCTTACGGATGGCCTGGTAATCGGCGACGATCCGCTCCGGCGGGATCGGCGGCCCGTAGCCGCCCTCCGGGCGGGGCTGGGCGTTGTCCGGCTCATCTCCGTGCATCCAGCCGATGATCGTTGGATCGTCCAGGTGTTGTCGGGCCACCTCGTTCTGGGCGCAGATGAGGTTCATGCCCACATGCCGCAGTTGAGCCAGTTGGCTCTCGGTCGGCCCCTTCCACAGGCCGACATAGGTATTGATCCCGGCCATCTTGTAGCGAGCGGCCTTAGCCGGATTCTGCAGCCATACGGCAACCGGGAAAAAAGTCTCATCGGACGAGGGTCCCCGCGACCAGACGGCGTAACGCCCGCTTGGGCTGGTGTCGAGCCCGGCGCCGTATGCCCCGCCAACCATCACGAACAGCACGGAGAGCAATGACATCAGATTCCATCGTGGACGGATTTGCATGGTCATACTCCTGCATGAGTTCTTCAGTGGCATGTCCCTGCCGCGCCGAAAGCCCGGCGGGAGCGATTTTTCGACCCATCCTCTTGCATTGCCCGCGGCCGCATGCTAGGGTACCTCACTTGGTCCGGGAACGCAACAGGTGGCGTCCGGGCCGGTTCCGACCGCTTGGATAGGCGGTTTGGAGAGGTGGCCGAGCGGCTTAAGGCAACGGTTTGCTAAACCGTCGTGGGGGTACAAACCCCCACCGCGGGTTCGAATCCCGCCCTCTCCGTTGAGCTCAATGACCGCCAATCTTGCGTGGCATTTCCGCGTCTTCTTTCCCCACAAGCACAACAGATCTCCGCGGACTGGCGTATCTTGTCCAGCGAAAGACCTCAAGCGTGTTGACATGAGCGCTGAGATGCCTAGACTCCCACATGGGTTTCTCTCCGAATGCGGGAACTGTCCCCGTCGGAGTGTCAGACTCACGGGCTGTGTTGTCAGGCGTTATTCGTACTGCAAGTGATTGCGGGGCACAGAAGCCCTGCGGGCAGGCGGGCCGCCTTGAACCGGGCGCACGAATTACTAACTGAGGAGAGGCCGCATGGTGTCGTCACCGGAGCCGGACGCTGAATTGGGTCGGGATTCAACAGCCGAAGCGCTACACTCCTCCGCAGCGGGCTTACAGACGCTGGCCCAATGGTGGCCGCTGCTGATCGGGCCCTTGGCGATGGGGGTGGTCTACGTGGCTGACTGGGCCGGTCACGAGTCGCTGGTCTCCCGCCAGACCAATGAATCGCTGGCGCTGGTGCTGCTGAGCATTCCGCTGGTCCTGTTCCTCCTGCGGGCCAAGATGCTGCGCAGCGAGATGCACCTGTTCATGGGCCTGTTGTGCCTGGCGTTTTTCTGTCGCGAGTGGCACTTTGCGGGCACGAGCAAGGGCATCTATGTCGCCCTGGCGCTGCTGGGCCTCTGGGCCGTGAAGCGCAAGGCCGTTTTGGAGGCCGCCCTCGGCTGGGGCCGCCTGCGGATGTGGCTCTTCGCCACGGCCATGACGTACCTGCTCTCGCAGCTCATCGCCCGCCGCGTCTTTCGATACGTGGGGCTGCCCCGCGAGGCCGACCTGCACGTTCTCCTGGAAGAAACCGTCGAGACCGCCGCCCACCTCATGATGATCGTCGCCGCCGTCGCCGCCTGGAACGCCGGCAAACGGCAACCGACGGACGAGTGACCCGGAAAGCGGCTCCGAGGCGAATCTCCGAACGCACTCGTCACGGCGGCGACGTGTCGACGGCCAGCTTCGCATTCGCGCTGACCTGAATCTCCGGCATAGTCAAGTACTTCCACGAGATGCTTCTCATCCGAAACGATACAATTGTGTGGTCAAGTCGGGGGGATAACCCGTCATATTCGGTCGGCGCCGGCGAGGAGGGAGGTTCGCACGTGACAGGGCCAGGGACGCTGAGTAGAATACCGGCGGCATGAGGGGTATCAAAGAAAGGGAAGAGCGATGACGTACGTGCCTGCCGTGGATCGATACGAGAAGCTCGGCTACCGCCGATGTGGGCAGAGCGGGCTGCTGCTGCCGCCGCTGGCGCTGGGGCTGTGGCACAACTTCGGCAGCGTGGACGTGTACGACAACGCCCGGGCGATGATCCACACGGCCTTCGACGCGGGAATCACGCATTTCGACCTGGCCAATAACTATGGACCCGCGCCGGGTTCGGCCGAGGAGACCTTGGGACGGATCCTGGCGACCGAT
Organism: Phycisphaerales bacterium; assembly: GCA_011055475.1. Classification (GTDB taxonomy): domain Bacteria; phylum Planctomycetota; class Phycisphaerae; order Sedimentisphaerales; family Anaerohalosphaeraceae; genus DSDH01. The sequence continues at coordinate 3,409 of DSDH01000001.1, forward strand.
CTGCGGGGCTATCGCGACGAGCTGATCATCAGCACCAAGGCGGGCTATCGGATGCAGCCGGGGCCCTACGGCGAATGGGGCAGCCGCAAGTACCTCTTGGCCAGCCTTGACGCCAGTCTCAAGCGCCTGGGGCTCGATTACGTGGACATCTTCTACTCGCACCGGTTCGACCCCGATACCCCGCTGGAGGAGACGATGGGGGCCCTGGACCAGGCGGTGCGACAGGGTAAGGCCCTGTACGTGGGCGTGAGCAACTACGGCCCCACCGAGACCAAGCACGCCTACGGGCTGCTGGAGCAGAGGGGCCATCACCTGCTGATCCACCAGCTGAAGTATTCGATGCTGGTGCGCGATCCGGAGGCGGGGCTGCTGGACACGCTGGAGGAGTTGGGCGTCGGGTGCATCTGCTTTAGCCCCCTGGCCCAAGGGCTGCTGACCGACAAGTACCTGGAGCGAATCCCTCCGGACAGCCGTGCCGCCAGACCGACAAGCATCTACCTCCAGCCGGATGCGATCACGCAGGCCCTGCAAAAAAAGCTCAGGGCGCTGAACGACGTGGCGACGGCCCGCGGTCAGACGCTGGCACAAATGGCCATCGCATGGCTGCTGCGGGACCCGCGTGTGACGACGGTGCTCATCGGCGCCAGCCGTTGCGAGCAGATTCACGACAATCTCAATGCCCTGCGAGACACCTTCTTCCGCGATGACGAGCTGAAGAGGATCGACACGATTCTGGCGGACTGACTACCCCGCCGGGGGGCCGTCCAGCCATTGCGCCGCAAATCGGCCGGCGGCCACTCGCAGGCAGTCGCCGGCGTTGCTGATGGCATAGTTGATGGTCATATCGTCTGTTTTGCAGGCCAGTACCGCCATGATCCCCGCCGCCCTGAAAACGGACCGGCGCACCCGAACCTGACCGGCGATGACGGCGACCCGAACGCCAAATCGTCGGGCCAGACGCGCAATGCCCGACACGACCTTGCCTTGCAGCGATTGCTCGTCGAACGACCCCTCTCCGGTGATGACCCAATCGCAAGAGGGCAACTCCTCGGCAAGCCCACTGTGAGCCAACACGGTCTCGATGCCCGATACGATCGTGCCATTCATGAACGCCACGGCCCCGGCGGCCAGCCCACCCGCGGCCCCGGCGCCGGGAAGGTCGGCAATCCGGTGCCCGGTCTGTACGGCAACGAGTTCCGCCAAATGTTCCAGGCCACGTTCAAGTTGCTCGACCATCGCGGCGCCGGCCCCCTTCTGGGGGGCGTATACCCTGGCGGCCCCCTGTGGGCCACACAGGGGGTTCTCCACGTCGCACAAAACACGCACGGGCGGCAGGTTGAGGCCCTGCGGCGGCAGGATCCGAGCAATCCGCGACAGCCCCCCACCGCCCAGCGGAACGGGTTGGCCATCGGAATCCAGGAATTGCC
>DSDH01000043.1 GCA_011055475.1 Phycisphaerales bacterium
CGGCATCTGATCACCGTGGGCGTCATCCCCTGGGCACACGTCTTTCCCAACGCCAAGCCGTTGTTCTACTCCCCGGAGGTGGGCCGGAACCTGGATTTCGTGAGCGTCCATTTCTACCCGGAGTCCGGACAGGTGGACAAGGCGCTGACCGCTCTCAAGGTGTACGACGTGGGCAAGCCCATCGTGATCGAGGAGATGTTCCCACTGAAGTGCAGCGCCGATGAGCTCCGCGAGTTCATCCTTGCATCCAGAGAGGTCGCCGAGGGGTGGATCTCCTTCTATTGGGGCAAGCGGATCGACGAATACACCGCCGAGGACGGCATCGGCGGGGCCATCACCAAGGGATGGCTCTCCCGGTTCAAGGAGATCGGCGCGGAGATCCTCGATTAATCCGGCCGGAGGGACCTGATCGCCGCTGATTATGCATGATGCCGCACGAGGTATCGCACGACGCTGTCGTCTTCGTTGGGGCCGATGGTCTCGTGGGCGTATCGTTTGACGTCGTCGGTGGCATTGGCCACGGCGACGGCGTGGGGGGCGGACCGGAAGAGCTTGACGTCGTTGAGGCTGTCGCCGAACACGACCAAGGCGTCGTAGTCGTAACCCGCCTGCTCGACGAGCGTGCGGACGGCGTGACTCTTGCACGCGCGGCGGTCGTGGATCGTCAGCCACCACCAGGGCGGCGAGTAGGGATTCTCGAAAAAGTGGTTTTCAAGCTGGCCGGGCAGTTCGCTTTCGAGCTCCTCGGCCAGCGGCCAAAGCTGCTCGCGAGCCCCGATGACCGACAGCGACACGATGTGGTCGCGTCCGAAGGGATGGGTCAGGTCCTGGATGCAGGTCAGCCGCTGGTCGCCGCTGCGTCGTCGGTCATTGTGGTACCATTCCATGCCGGGGTTGGCTAGGCGGTTGAAGTACAGCCGGTCCCGGACGCCGTCGAAGGTGGACACGAAGGGCACGCAGCCGTGACGGAGGATGCGGCGGTAAATCTCCTCGGCCAGCGACGGGGCGATATCCCGAATCACGTGGTGCCGGCCCGTGCGGTAATCGGAGATGAACGCGCCGTTGATCGCGATGACCGGCAGGGTCAGCGGCAGGTCGCCCAGGGCCTCACGGATACCCGGCAGGCCGCGGGCGGTGGCCACGGTGAAGGCCAACCCCCGTTCGAGCAGGCCCGTCAGCTCACGGCGGGCGTAATCGGACAGCGTCGCGTCGGGACGCAGCAGCGTGCCGTCCAGATCGGAGACGTACATACGTCGGGTCGCGGGGTTCATGGGCGGCTCGGGGTCACTCCTGCGGCAATCGGGCCAGGTCGCGGTCGGAGCCGGCGACCATGAGGATGTCGCCGGCGTGAAGCTCGGTGTTGGGCAACGGCACGTTGATGATGTCCCGCGCATCGGCGTGTTTTTCATCGGGTTCGTCGGCGGCGCGTTTGACGGCCACGAGGTTGACGTTGTACTTCTGTCGCAGTTGGAGTTCCATCACGGTCTTGCCCTCAAAGCTCGGGGGGGCCTTGACCCGCGCCAGGCTGTAGCCGGGGGCGAAGTCGATTTTCTCGCCGACGTGGGGGGCGATCAGCTTGTAGGCCCATCGCTGGGCGGTTTCGATTTCGGGATACACCACGTCCGTGGCGCCCACGGCCGACAGGACCTGACCGCCCGTCAACGTCGCCGCGCGGGCGCAGATTCGCTTGATGCCCATCGCCTTGAGGTTGACCACCGTCAGCACCGCCGACTCGAACGTACGCCCGCCCTGGCCCATGCACACGAAGGCGCAATCCACCTTGTGCACCCCCTGGGCCTTGAGCGAGTCCTCATCCGTGCTGTCCATGCGGACGGCGATGGTGACCTGGTCGCGGATGTCGTCGATGATCGTCCGGTCGCGGTCGATGGCGATCACTTCGGCCCCGCTCATGGCCAAGGCGATGGCGAGCTTCTTGCCGAAGCGTCCGAGTCCGATGACGGCGAAACGTTCCATAGATTTCGATCCTCGCCAAGGGCGTTATTCCACCCGGCCGATCAACCGACGATGATCGGCTCGGCCGGATAATCGTAGGCCGCCGGCTTGATGTCAAAGGTCAGGGCGGCCAGCAGGGTCAACGGGCCGAGTCGGCCGACCAACATGGCGACGATGATAAGCAGTTTCCCCGTCGTTGTCAAAGACGCCGTGATCCCGGTGCTCAGCCCCACCGTCCCCAGCGCGCTGGCGGCCTCGAACAGGATGTCGAGCAGGCGGAAATCGCTCTCCCGTTCGGTCACGCACAGCGCCATGGTGAGCGCCAACAGGACCAGGGCGAACAAGAAGCTCACGGTGATGGCGCGTCCGACGACGACCAGCGGGACGGTTCGACGGAACATCTCCACCTGGGGCCGCTTGCGGAGCGAGGCGAAGGCGGCCATGACGATGACGGCCAGGGTGGCCGTCTTGATCCCCCCGGCCGTGGAGCCGGGCGAGCCGCCGATGAACATCAACACGATGAGCAGCAGCTTGCCGGCCTCGGACATCGCGGCGATATCGACGGTGTTGAACCCGGCGGTTCGGGCGGTGACGGATTGGAAAAACGCGTTGCCCACCCGCGGACCCTGCGTGTTCGTCTCGATCGCTTCGAAGACCCACAGCCCGGCGGCGCCCAGCAGGATCAGCACCAGGCTGACGGTGAGCACCACCTTGGTCTGGAGCTGCAGCTTGCAAGGGGTGGCGTCCTCGTAACGGCCCAGGGGTCGGTGCCGATGGGCCCGCCAGCGGCGGAACCGGTCGCAGGCCACCTCGAACAGGTTGTACAGCACGCCGAAGCCCAGACCGCCGAGGATGATCAGCGGGCAAAAGACCGCGTAGGGCTGCCAGCCCTCGCGGTAATCCATGAGACTGCGGGAGAACAGGCTGAAGCCCGCGTTGCAGAAGGCGCTGACGGCGTGGAAAAGACTGCAAAACCACTGGGCGTGGGCCTGCGGCACGGACGCGGGGACGTTCTTCCAGGTCCCCAGCAGCGCCGCGGCGCCGATGGCCTCGACCACGAGCGTGGTGGTGAAGATGAATCCAATGATGCGCCCAATTTGGCCGAGGGTGGGGGCGCTGAGCAGATCCTGCATGGCCACGGATTCCCGGACGCTCAGGGCCTGTCGCAGCAGCAGCGCCATGACCGCCCCGAACACGACGATGCCCAGCCCGCCAAGCTGGATCAGGGCCAGGATCACGATCTGCCCGCCGAGCGAGAAGTCGCGGCCGGTATCCTTGACGATCAGTCCCGTCACGCAGGTGGCGCTGGTCGAGGTGAACAGGGCATCGACAAAGCTCATGCGCTCGCATTGTCGGGCCCGGGGCAGCATCAGCAGGCCGGCCCCGCACACGATCAGCACGAGGAACGTGAAGATGAGCGAGTGCAGGGGGTTGCGTCCGGAAGCGGCCAGCTTGACGACGCTGCGCAGCACCTTGACCACCACCTCGACGACCAGGTAGACGGCCAGGGCGAAGGTGGTGGCGTGCGCGCGGTCGGCGACCTCAAACAGACGCCCCGCCCCGAAGATCACCAGCACCAGGAACAGCAGCAGGGGGATTTCGTACCAGTAATCGTGGAGAAAGGCCCTCTTGGAGAAGGCGTTGAGGAAGCGCAGGCCCTTCTCGCCGAGGAAAATCAGAAACGCCAGCGTTTGGACGATGTGAATGGTGCGGACGGACAGTTGCAGGGGAATCTCGTCAAAGCCGTACTGGAGGATGAAGGTGGCCACCACGATCACGCCGGTGACGAGATTGACCGCGATCGTCCAGGTTTCCAGGGTCGGCTTTTTGTATTCGATTTTCACGTTGCGCGATTCGTCCGTGAGATCGTCGTGCCTTTGAAGCGGCGGCCGGGCCGACCACGGGGCCGTCGGGACCGCCCACCTGCGGGCCCAGATATACCGCAAGGCGGCGGCCCGTGGCAAGGGTGAACTTGAGGGGGGCGGCCCCCGCCGGACCCCACGCGTATGGGGGATGGGGTCCGTGGAGAGGGCCGTGGCCTGTTGCTTCATCCCGCTTGAATCACGCCGTGCACGGTTGCACGTCGCCGTCGAACGTGATTTACTGGCCGGCCGGTGTCTTCGGCGACGGAGTTTCTTTGCTGTGGAATCCGCATGGCGATTGTCACTCTGCATGATGTGCACAAATCGTTCGGCCCGGAGCGGGTCTTTGAGGGGTTGCGCCTGGTGCTGCACCCGGCCGAAAAGGTCGGCATGGTCGGCCCCAACGGTTCGGGCAAGACGACGCTGCTGCGCCTCATCCGGGGCGATATCGAGCCGGACATGGGGCGCATCACGCGGCGCAAGGGCCTGCGCGCGGCCTACCTGCCCCAGGAGCCTCTGTTCGATCCGCGGCAGTCGGTCATGCAGGTGATGCACGCCCAGGTCGAGTCGCTGCTGGCCCTGCAGGATCGGATGCACGAGGCGGCGGCGCGATTGGAGCATCTGACCGGACGTGATCTGGAGCGGGCAATGGAGGAGTACGAGCGGATCTGCCACGCGTTCGAGACCTCCGGCGGATACGTCGTGGACGCGCGGATCAAGGCGACGCTGGCGGGGCTGGGGTTCGAGGAGGAGCTCTGGGACCGGCCGGTCGGGGCGCTGAGCGGCGGGCAGTTGTCGCGGCTGGGCCTGGCGCAGGTCCTGCTCGAACCGGCGGACCTGCTATTGCTCGACGAGCCGACGAACCATCTGGACCTGCAGGCCACGGAGTGGCTGGAGCGGTTTTTGACGCAGTACGACGGCGCGGCGGTGATCGTCAGTCACGACCGTTACCTGCTCGACCGGGTCACCGGCAAGACGATCGAACTGGC
>DSDH01000356.1 GCA_011055475.1 Phycisphaerales bacterium
CGGTCCGCCCGGGCGGACCGGTTGGTCAAGCCCGAGGCACGGGAGGCGTCCGAGCGATCGAGCAAGGCCGCCCCGCAGGCCACGTCCCAGCGCCGGCTCGACGCCGTCCAGACCGACGCGACGCAGAGCGCCGTGCCGGGCCGGAGCCGGGATGATTCACGCCAGGCCGTATCGCGTCAGGAGGCGGCGACCGCCGACGGGCTCGTGAGCGACGCGGAAGCGACCGAAGTACTCGGGGACGCCGCGGGACAGATCACCATCAACGGCGACAACAACACGATCATCTACGGCGACGTGTACGCGGACGACAGCATCGTCAGTGTCGGCGGCGGGCATTACCCGGCGCCGTATCGCGTCCATCCGCGGTACACCCTGTTCCAGCATCCGCGCTTCCACCGGCACTGGTGGTACTGGTCCTGGGGGTCCTACCACTACTATGTGCTGGACAACCCCTGGAACAGTTGCGGCTGGGTGATCTCGGTGCCCTGGCGCAGCCATTGGGGCGTGACGATGTTCTACCCGTCTTATCACCGTCGCTACGTGTTCTTCAGCATCGGCGGATACTGGCCGAGCTACTACCGCTACCGCCGGTACTACTGGTACGGCTGCCATCCCTATCGCTGGTACGGCACCTACGTCTACGAGCGTCCCGTGGTCGAGGAGATTCACAACTACTACTACAACACCTACGAGACCCCGGCCCAGACGAGCGTGACCACCAATGCGGCCGTGGACGACTTCAGCGACGTCCGTACGAAGCTGCAACTGGAGAAGCTGCAGGCCGAGGTCGAGCAGCTCAAGCAGGCCGGTGACCTGCCCAACGACCAGACCGCGGCCGACCAGAACTTCGACCAGGCGGTTCAGGCGTTCCTGCAAAAGGACTATGACCAGGCCGTGCTCAAGTTCCGCGTGGCGATGATCCTCGAACCGGACGACATGATCCTGCCGTTCGCCTACAGCCAGGCGCTGTTCGCCCAGGGCGAGTACAACGCCGCGGTGGGCGTGCTGCGGGCCGCCCTGAACCAGTTGCCCCAGGACGAGGACAAGCAGACCGTCTTCTATCCGCGGGGTCTGTACGAGGACGACAACGTCCTGAACGCCCAGGCGGACGCGCTGCTGGCGGCGCTGGTGCACGATCCGACCAACCCGGACCTGAACCTGCTGTACGCGTACCACATGCTGGGTCTGGGACAGGTCGACAAGGTGGCCAATCCGCTGGCGATCGCCGCCGTGGATCCGGCCAACCAGATCGCGGTGGAGATTCTCACCAACCTGTTGGAGAAGGTCAAGGCGGACCGGGCCCAGATGAACACCCAGGATGCAGCCGAACCGGTCACGCCATGATTCGGGCCGGGCCTTCGGGCCCGGCTTTTCTTGCATCATCAAGAAACCCGTGCGGGAGGGTAACGCCATGAGGAACAAGCGAGAAGTCAAGGCCGTGGGGGCAAAGACGCAGTCACGAGGTGACGGCATGGCACGATGGACAACGATTCTGTTGGGGCTTGCGGGCGCGATCGGCGTGGCGGGCGGAGCGTGGACGGCCTTCGAGGTCCACCCCTCGGCGAACGACCAGCGGGCCCCCGATGTGCATGGACGCCTGATCGTGTGGCAGGAGCTGATTCAGGGCAACCAAGGGCGTGACTGGGACATCTGGGCCGCGGACGTGACCCATCCCGACGCGCCGCAGGTCTTCGTCGTGTCGAACTACGAAGCCACCAATGAGCAGAACCCCTCGGTGTACGACACGATCGTCGTCTGGCAGGACGACTATTGGAGCACCCCCGAGGCCAGCGACTGGGACGTGTACTTCCGCGACACGGCCAACCCGGGCGCCCTCGAAGTGAATCTGACCCCCATGCCGTACGACCAGATCAACCCGCGGATCTACGGCAATCGCATCGTCTGGCAGGACAACAGCTTCGGCGACTGGGACGTCTGCGTCGCCGATATCACCGATCCCAACCACCTGCCCATCTATCCGCTGACGCCCTACCCCCACGATCAGAGCCGGCCGACGATCTGGCGCAACACCGTCGCCTGGCAGGACAACTACGTATGGGAAGACAATCCCGACGGGGCGTGGAACGTTTACGGGGCCGATGCGCTGCGGATGAACAAGCCCATCGAGTATCTGTTTTCCGCCCTGCCCGAGGACCAGGAGAACATCGCCATGGCCGGGTCTTACGTGGTCTGGCAGCAGAAGACCGCAGAGGACTGGGACGTGTACGCGGCGGACGTGTCGGACCCGGCGAACCCGAAGATCCTGCCGATCGCCACGGATACGAGCAACGCGATGTATCCGGACGTGGACGGGCACCTGATCGTCTGGCAGGATGACCGCAACGGGGATTGGGACATCTACGGATACAACCTGGTAACGCGGCGGGAGTTCATCATCAGCGACAATCAACCGGGGCAGAAGGAATTCACCGACCAGTTGCGCCCGCGGATCAGCGGCACCCTCGTCGTGTGGGAAGATGTGCCGTTGACCCCGGATGCGCCGGCCGACATCTTCGCGGCCATTTTGGACGGGCCCGAGATCGCCGCGTGTCCGAATCCACCGGCCGGCGATGCCAACGGCGACTGCGTGGTGAACCTCCAGGATTTCGTACTGCTGGCCGAAGGATGGCTTACCTGCAACCTGGATCATCCCGATGCCTGTCCGTAAACACGCTCCGTCGAGGCCATGAGGCATCGGAGCCGAGACGGCCCCCGGCAAGGGTTGCAGGCCTCCCAAGATGCGGCAGGGTCACCCACGACCTTGCCGCTTTTTTGCGCGGTATGGACGTGTCCTTCAATGCCGTCGCGGTCAGGTGCGTATCCCAGACCGATCAACGGGCCGAGTCGGCGTTCGCGGGTCGGGCCGATAGACGCGTTTCCAGTTGGGCGATCCGCTCGTCGAGCCGGGCGAGGCGCTGATCCATGGCCTCGAGGGTGTGCGTCATCTGCCGCATCTGTTCGGCCATGCCCAGCAGGTGGTCCTGCACGAGGACCAAGTACTGGTCGGTCAACCGCTCGTAGGCGGCGACCATGGCCATGGGTGTGGAGCGGGCGTCGAGGGCGATGTCCGGATGGATTTCATACGTCGCCGCGTTCGCCCCCGGCAGCCACGCCAGGGCCGCAACCAGGACCAGCACGAGCCCGGCAAGCAGGCCGATCTTGAAGAGTTGTGTTTGGTCGAGCATCGGTTCATCTCCATCGGCACACACGCCGAGCGATTAATCAGGGTCTCGGTTCCACGGACAATATCGCCCGATGGGGCGTGACGGGTTAGCCGAATCCTGCCGGGTTCGCGGCGGTCCGGCGCCGGAGCACATCGGCTCGGCGTTGCAGACGGCGTCCGGATGTGGTAGAGGAGATTATCGGGCCGGGCCGACGCGCCCGCCCGGCGTGATGAATGAGCATGGGGCGACATGGAGGCCTTCGCATGGCGGTGCGATTTGTCCTTGGACGCAGCGGCACGGGCAAGAGCCGCTACTGCCTGGGGCGGATCGTCCGCGCGCTGCGAAGCGGCGGCGACGAGCCGCTGGTGCTGCTCGTGCCCGAACAGGCGACGTACCAGGCCGAGCGGGCGATCCTGACCTCGGGCGGCATCCGCGCGTACAGCCGGCTGCACGTGTTGTCGTTCAACCGGCTGGCGTTCTTTCTGCTCAAGGGCCGGCCGGCGCGGATGGAATTGTCGGCCGCAGCGCGAGCGATGGTCGTGGCGCGGCTGCTTCGCGGCTTGACAGACCGGCTGGAGGTGTTCCGGGATGTGAGCCGGCCCGGGCTGGCTGCACACCTGGCGGCGATCATCGAGGAGTTGCAGCACGAGACGCACGAAGCCGCCACGCTGCGAGACGTGGCCGAGACCCTGGTCAAAGAGCGCGCCGCGCCGACGACCTGCGGCAAGTTTCGCGACCTGGCGCGGCTGCTGGAGGCCTACGACGCCTACATGGAGGGCTCGCGCCCCCAGTGGGCCGATCCCGCGGCGGAGCTGACCGCGGCCGCGGCGCACGTGAAGCACGCCCCGTTCCTGCAAGGGGCGCGACTGTGGGTCGATGGCTTTTCGGGGTTCACGGGCCAGGAGCTGGCGACGCTGGCCGAGCTGCTGAGCGTCAGCGCCTCGGCCGAGATCGCCCTGTGCCTCGACCCGGACCAGATCGATCTGGATGAGCCGACCGAGCCGACCGGTGAGACGGCCCGGCTGTTCGCGGCCGGTGAGCGGACATACGCGCGGCTCTTGGAGATCGTGCGCAAGCGACGGCTGCCGCTGGCGGCGTCGCTGGTGCTGCATCGGGCGCGGCGGTTTCGTGAGGCGCCGGGTCTGGCGCGGCTGGAAGCACAGATACCTCACGACCGGATGGGCGGCCCGCTGCGTATCGACGGTGCGGTCGAGCTGGTCAAGGCGCACGATGCGCGGGCCGAGGTGCGGTTCGTCGCCGAACGGATCATCGCGATGGTTCGGGAGGGCCGGTGCCGCTGGCGGGATATCGCGGTGATCGTCTCGGACGTGGAGGCGTACCGGCACTACCTGCGGGCGGCGTTCGGCAACGCGGGCATCCCGTACTTCATCGACCGGCCGATGCCGTTGGCCGAACACGTGCTGGCCCAGGGGGCGGCGATGTGCCTTCGCCTGGCGACGGGCGGCTGGTCCACGCCGGAGGTGCTGGCCTATCTCAAGACGCCGCTGTCCGTGCTCAGCGCCGAGCAGGCCGACGCGGTGGAGCAGTACGCCCTGGCGTTCGGCGTGCAGGGCGAGGAGTGGACGCAGGAGGCGCCGTGGCGATGGGCCCAGGCCGAGGCCGCGGCATTCGA